>VGYV01000148.1 GCA_016872855.1 Planctomycetota bacterium | reverse complement strand
GTGTTCTCGTAGATGTAGGCGAGCGCATCAACCGAGAGATTCTGGAAGTGGAATGCACCCCGGATGCGACCCCAAACCACATCCTGAATCTCGCGGTCGCCGAGAGCCGGAGTTGCGGGCCGCGACTGGAAGTAGAACCTCTCTACGTTGTTGATAGCGGTCCGAACATCCGAGGCCAGCCAGTGCCCCGGGACATCGCCTCTGTCCCCAAGCACCTTTGCGGCCAGAAGTCTGAACACGAGCCTGAAGAGCCCCTCATAGTCCATGTGGCTGCCCGTGCGTTTCCTTTCGTGGCACTTACGTGCGTCAGTAAGGGCGTCTTCGAGCAGCCTTCCGAGCTTGCGGCTCACGGCCTCGCCAATTGCCTGCATCAACCCGGCGTCGAAGAAGTCAAGCTGCCTGGCGCTGGCTTCTGCGGGGATGCTCTTTGCCCGGAGAATCGTCTCGGGTTCCCATCTGGCGCGATGCCGCCAAAAGGCTTGCTGGATCCCGCTTTGGGGTATCTCGTCGAGGGGAGAGGGGTCGCCTTTCCCAGTGACCTTCCATCGGATGAGGTCACCAGCCGCCTTGACTTCAAAGAGCATCGGAGCGCCTAACGCGCGGAGGGCCAGGGCGAGTTCCGGGCCGTGCTGCCCATCGGCGCAAGCGGCGGCAATGCAGGCCGTGTCATAGGTGAAGGGCTCGCGAGCGAAGGCGGCCAACTCCACCGTTCGGGTGGTCGGCGCACCCCCCAGGTAGTCGGCGAACTGATAGCCGCGTCGGCGCGCCGATGCCGCATAGCCGATCTTGCCCAGACCGTGCTCGATCAGGCGGAGACTGGTAGTTTGGGCTTCAGTCAACAGCGCCCCAGGCTCCTTCGTGTACTGCGCCTTCGGCCGCAGGCTCGGAGGCGGCTACCCCACGCGTCACAGTCGCCATTGATACCATAGCGCATGGCCTTGTGTCAAGGTGCCGACTGCGGCGAATCGCCGATTCTCGAGTCGGGAGATGGAGAAACCTGCATGACTCTAAGCCGGATGGCCGAGAATCGCCAAACGGGTGCGCCGAACACAGTGAAACCCGCATGAGTCCGAGCCGGATGGCTGAGAATGGGCAAACGGCGGTCCCGCTCAGCGGAAGTAGGCGCGGTACTTTTCGAGGGCGGCGCAGATGGCCTCGACGTTTTCGAGGGGGACGTCGGGGCCGACCTCGGCGCTGATCCAGAGTCCGCCTTCGGGCGTGCCGAGGCGCGAGACGCATTCGCGGATGTGGGCGTCAAGCTCCGCCGGGCCGACGAAGGGCATCATCTGGCGGTCGAGGTCCAGGCTCACGCAGATGCTCCCCTTGCAGGTGAGAACCAGGTTGTCCAAGCCGTTCGCGCGGAACTGCGGGTTGATGACGTCCACCCCGCATTCCTTGAGGTCGGGGATGATCTCCCAGCAGTGGCCGTCGGTGTGCATGTAGACCCACCAGCCGACCTCGTGGCAGCGCTGGTAGAGCTTGCGGTAGCAGGGCTTGAGGTACTTCCGCCACTTGTAGGGGCCCATCGGCAGGGCGTGCTGCATCCCCAGATCGTCGCCGAAGTACATGAACTTCTCGCCAGGCCCCTGCTGCTCGATCTTATATTCGAGTTCCGTCACGTTGTAACCGAGCACGATGTCAATGAGCATCTGGAGTTCGGGCGGCTCCTCGGCGAAGTCGAGCATCAATTCCTCGAAGCCCCGCAGGTAGAAGAGCCGCATGTACATGAAGCCGTGCGGCATGCCGTCGTGGACCTCGGGCGCCTTGAGCTTGTGGACGTCCGCCCGCGTGGGCACGTTGTGGACGGCGGGATAGGAGTCCATGCCCTCGGCGATGTTCTCCCAGGTGTAGCCCCAGGGGTCCACGTGGCGCCCGGTGGCGTAGAGGCCGCTGACCTTGTCGTAGTCGCGTTCGCCGATCTTCACCTCGCCGAAGAGGGCGGGGTGGCGGGCGAGAATCTCGTCCAGCTTCTCCCGGTGCAGCTTCCACGCCGCGGGCAGAATGCCCACGCCGACGGGGATGAATTCGGGGTGCTGGAACTTCATCGCTTTGACGCGGTCTTCCTGCGCACTCATGGATCTACTCCGTGGTGGAACGGTGTCAGGTGTTAGGTGTTGGGTGTTAGGGGTAAGAGGGGAGCAGGCGGAGGGGTTCCTCTTCCTCTGTACCCCAACACCTAACACCCAACCCCCAACACCTCTCTTGCTGCGCCCTTGACCTTGCGGATCGTCGCCGCCACCTCCCTCGCCTTCCGGTCGGGATGGTTGCCAATCATCACGGTGCGGTTGAGGATGTCGAGGGAGCGGGCGCACATGTCCTTGGTGTACTTCCTGCGGCAGCCGCGGTTCTGGGGCAGCGTGAAGGGGTTGAGGGCGGGGTGGTGGGCGCCCTGGCGGGCGAAGATCTGGTCCCACTCGGTGTAGACGTGCCGCCCCGTCTTGCCGCAGATGGTGCCGCCGACGAGTTCGCGGAACTTCTCGGCCTGCTCGACCGTGGGAAGGGTCCACATCACGGTCGTGCCGCACTCCCAGTCGAGGCTGTGCGAGCGGATGGGCTGTAGCCCCGTCCTGGCCGTCGCGGCGAGGATGCGTTTCTTCTGGCGGCGGAGGGTGCGGATCATGGCGGGCAGCCGCTCGAGCTGGACGTTCATCATCGCGCCCTCGACCTCGGATGCGCGCGAGCCGTTGGAGAGGAAGGGCACGACGCCCTCCTTGCGGCCCGTCCAGTAGAAGTTGCAGCAGTCAATCATGCAACGGGCGCGCTCGGAGACGTTCGGGTCGCTGGTCACGACGGCGCCGCCCTCGCCGCAGGTCATGTTCTTGTAGTAGTTGAAGCTGAAGGCCGCGGCGGCGCTGAACGAGCCGAGCATCCGCCCCTTGTAGCCGCCGCCCACGCCCTGGCAGCAGTCCTCGACCACGAGCATCTCGTGCTTGCGGGCGACCGCGCGAATCGCGTCCATATCGCAGCACATGCCCCACATGTGGACGGGGATGACGGCGCGGGTGCGCGGCCCGGCCGCGTCATCTATCGCGTCGGGGTCAATCGTGATCGAGTCATCAATGTCCACGATCACCGGGATGGCGCCGACGGCGACGACGGAGACGGCGGTGGCCATGTAGGTGCAGGCGGGCACGAGCACCTCGTCGCCCGGCCCGATGCCGAGGCCCGCGAGCGCGGCTGTGAGCGCCGTGGTGCCGCTGGAGGTCATCCAGACGTGTTTGACGCCGACGAACTTCGCGTAGCGTTTCTCGAAGCGCGCGCACTCGCCGCCGATGTTGTAGCGGAACACCTTGCCGCTGAGCAGCACCTTGGCGATGGCATCCACTTCCTTTTGGCCGACTCTCAGCATGGAACAGTCCTCCAGCGAAGTGCGTAATGCGTAATCCGTAATCCGTAACAGGCTCTTCCGGATTCCTTGTGGGTAGCTACAATATGTAGTGGTCAGAAGAACCCTTTTACCTCCCTCAGCATAGGCATGGGAGATGCTCTGAACCAGAGCGGGCAACGTCTTCACCCTTGACGACCCGCGACCTCGGCACGGAGCATCTCCCGACCCTTTCCTTGGGCGCGGAGAAGCACGGATGACGAAGGAAGAGTTCTATCAGGAGTTGCTGGGTCTGCCTCGTCCCTGGCGTGTGGAGCGTGTGGTGTTGGACAAGGCGGTAGGCCGGGTGGACGTGTGGCTGACCCACCCGGACGGGCTGCGGTGGAACTGCCCTTGTTGTCAGGCGGCCTTGGCGGTGTACGACCACGTGCCAGAGCGAGTGTGGCGGCATCTGGACACGTGCGAGTATGGGACGTTCCTTCACGCGCGGCTGCCGCGGGTGGCCTGCCCGAAGCACGGGGTGGTGCAGGTGGGAGCTGCGTGGGCCGAGGGAGACAGCAAGTCCACGGTGGCCATGGAGAGCCGTTGCATTGACGTGCTGCGGGAATGCGACGTGAGCGGCGCGGGTCGGCTGCTGCGGCTGGGCTGGGAGCGGCTCTGGGAGGTGGTCGAGCGTGCCGTGGCTCGGGGCCGGGACCGCAAGGCGCACCGCCTTCCCCGGTATATCGGCGTGGACGAGAAGTCGTTTGCGAAGGGGCACCAGTATGAGACGCTGGTGTGCGACCTGCGGCGGGGCACCGTGGAGTACGTGGAGGACGAGCGGAAGGAAGCCACGCTGGCCTCCTACTTCGCCGGGTTCTCCGAGGCGGCCCGGGCACGGGTCATTGCCGTGGCGATGGACATGTGGGACCCGTACATCGCCGCGGTCCGCAAGGCAGTGCCGGGCGGGGAGGAGAAGATCGTGTTCGACCGGTTCCACGTGATGCGGCACGTCTCGAAGGCGGTGGACGACGTGCGGCGCCGGGAGCACAAGGAGTTGTGGAGCCGGGGCGATGGGACGCTGAAGGGCACCCGATACCTGTGGCTGTGGAACCCCGAGAACATCCCCAAGTGGCGCCTGCCCGACTTCGAGGCCCTGCGGAAGAAGGACCTGAAGGTGGGCCGTGCCTGGGCGATCAAGGAGAACCTTCGGCAGCTCTGGGCGTGCGGGTCGGAGGAGGAGGCGCGGACCTTCTTCGCCCGCTGGTATGGGTGGGCGATGCGTTCGCGCCTGGCGCCGGTCGTGAAGGCGGCCCGGACGCTCAAGCACTACGTGGGTGGCGTTCTGCGCTTCCTGCGCCATCGGATCACCAACGCCTGCGTCGAGGGCCTCAACAGCAAGATCGAGACCATCAAGAAGATGGCCTGTGGGTTCCGCAACCGCGAGCACTACAAGACGGCCATCTACTTCCACTGCGGTGGCCTCGACCTTCACCCGGTCCCCGCGACGTAACTTCGGTCACCACAACCCCTGGGGGCTACCCACAAAGAACCCTGAAGCGGCCCGTAACAGGACAAGAGCAGGCAGGCTTTGCAGTCTTCTCTGGTTACGGATTGCGAATTACGAATTACGGATTCTGCCTCTCTGCCACGAACTTGCCGACAGCCTCCACCGTGTCAATCCACACTCCATTCGCCGGATCGAGGCAGTAGCGGCACAGGGCCTCGACCGCTGACGCGAGCGTGACCTGGAAGCCCCCGTCGCCAATCTCGTGGCCGCACAGGATCAGCCAGCCGCCGTCGGCCACGGCGCGGTCCGCCATCGCCCTGAGCTGCTCGAAGCTCCGGCCGTCGCAGCCCAGGCAGGCGGCCTGGGCCAGGTCGCAGAAGGTGGGGTCGTTGTGAATCTCGCTGCTCGCCGCGCGGCCGACGAGGAAGTGCTCCGCGATAAGGGGCACGTAGCTCACTGTGTCGCGGCCGCGGCCGACAAAGGTCTGGCCGCACGGGTAGGCAAACGTCGCGGGCGTGACGCCGAGCGTCTCGGCGATGAAGCGGTTGGCCTCGAGCAGCTCGCACTCCATCTGCTCGATCGTGTAGTCCTCGAGCGCCTTGTGCCGCGACCACTTGAAGTTGCCGCTGCACGGGTGGTGGAGCGTGTGGTTGCCGATCTCGTGGCCGTTGGTGACCGCGCGCTTCCAGCCGTCGAGCCGCGCCGTCACGCCGCCGGGCGAGACGTAGAAGGTCGCCTTCACCCCGTGCGCGTCGAAGAGGGCCATGCCGCGGTCAATCTGGCTCAGCCGCGCGTCGTCGAAGCTCAGGCTCACCGCCGCCCGCTTGCCGTGGGGCCAGGCGAACTGGGGCTTGGTCTCTGCCATCTGCGGAACCCTCGCGAGGGACAGAACTGATTGAGAGCCAAGCCTGCACTATTTCGGCCCGAAAATCAAGTGCGGAGGGTGCAGTAACGGACTTGCACGCCGAAGCGGGCGTTCCTGTTTGTAGTTCGGCCTTCAGGCGGTCTTCAGGGCTGCCAGGGCCGACAGAGGAGCCGCGTAAACGCCGAACTACGAACGAGGGCGGGCGGCGCACAAATCCGTTACTGCACCCAAGTGCGGAACCCCGCTTGCGCGCGGCGGGGCGACTTGGCCTAATGGGTGCCGTGAACGCCACGCCCTCCCCCCGCGATGTGGACCGTCTGGCCGCCGAGGCGGCGCGGCTGCACGCCGCGGGCCGGCTCGACGAGGCGGCCGCGGCCTGCCAGAGCGCGCTCGCCCTCGACGACCAGGCGCCCGCTGCCTGGTACGGCCTCGGCTGCGTCCACGTGGCCCGCAAGGAGCACGCCGCGGCCATCCCCTGCTTCCGCCGCGCCATGGCCCTCGCCCCCGACGACGTCCAGGCCCGCCACAACCTCGGCCAGGCGCTCTTCCACATGGGGCAGGTGGAGGCCGCTCTGGCCGAGTTCCAGGCCGCCCTGGCGCTCCGCGACAACTTCCTGTCGCGCACGGCCATCGCCGTGGCCATTCCCGGCAGCCCCGCCGCCGGCAACCAGGCCATCCTCGACGCCCGCCGCGCCTGGGCACGCCGCCACCTGCCCCCGCACAACCCCGCCAAGCCCTTCCCCGGCATCCGGCCCGACCCCGACCGCCGCATCCGCCTCGCCTACACCTCCGCCTTCTTCCACCGGGGCAACTGGATGAAGCCCGTCTGGGCACTCATCAACCGGCACGACCGCGAGCGGTTCGAGGTCCACCTGTTCTCCGACGCCCCCGACGGCCAGCTCGACACTGGCTACCGCAGGCACGAGGGCGACCGCGTCCACGACATCTCCCGCCTCTCCAACCGGGAGGCCGCTCGCCTGATCGAGCGGGCGGGGATTGACATCCTGGTGGACCTCAACAGCTTCAGCTATGTGGACCGGCTGGCCGTGCTGGCGCTCCAGCCGGCGCCGGTCCTCGTCGCCTGGTTCAACCTCTTCGCCACGTCGGGCATGGCCTGCCTCGACTACCTGGTCGGCGACGAGTGCGTCGCGCCCCCCGACGAGGAGCGCTTCTACACCGAACGCATCGTCCGCGTCCCGGGGAGCTATCTCGCGTTCGAGGTCACACACCCCGCGCCCGACGTGGTGCCGCCGCCCTGCCTGTCGCGTGGGGCGCTCACCTTCGGCTCCTTGGCTTCCCAATACAAGCTCATCCCCCAGGTTCTGGCGGCGTGGGCGCAGATTCTCAGCCGCTGTCCCACCAGCCGCCTGGTCATCAAGAACGCCGCCCTCGGCTCACCCGCCAATCGCGCCTTCGTCCAGGAGCGGCTCGCCGAGCTGGGCGTGGCACTCGACCGTGTCGAACTCGACGGCCCGGCCCCCCACCTCGAGTTCATCAGCAAGTATGGCGAGATTGACGTCGCCCTTGACCCCTTTCCCTACAACGGGGGCACGACGACCACCGAGGCAATCTGGCAGGGCGTGCCCGTCCTAACATTCGACGGCGACCGCTGGGCCGCGCGCACCAGCGCCTCGCTCCTTCGGGCGGCGGGCCTCGACGAGTTCGTCGCCCGCGACCTGAAGGACTACGTCGAGCGGGCGGCAACCCTTGCCGCCTCGCCCGACACGCCCGCCCGCTTGGCCGACCTGCGGCTGGGCATGCGGGAGCGCCTCCGCCAGTCGCCCGCGTGCGATGCGGCCGGCTTCACGGCGGCGATGGAGCGGGCATATGCCCGCATGTGGCGCCGCTGGTGCCGTCGCCAGGGCGACCGTACCATTATATGACACTGCTAAGTGTATATATGGCAAAGCGTTACAACTGCGTCATGAAAAACTGCGTAGGATGGCGTACAACGCATCCGGAGGCCCTCATTAGGCTCCTGACACCTTTGGGCGGGCCGGCGAGGGTGCGCGTGGACGTAAGTGTAGTGTGGGCGAGGGCTTGTGGATTCTGGGCCGAATGCGATTCAGGCTACGCCGGAGGCCCAAAATCGCCTTTTCCGAAGAGTCGCCTTTTCCAGACAACTAGCCCGCCCAGCGGCGGGCGTCGGCCAGCAGGGCATCCGCCTCACCGGGGCCGTCGCACCAGGTCTCGATGCATAGGAGCGCCGGGTCGAGGGACCTCACCACGGCCTCGATGTTCCCCTTCGGGACGGCGATGTGGACGATGCGGCCCGCGGCCTGGATGGCGCGGTAGAGGTCGAGGTAGGCCGGGCCGTTCGGCGGCCGGCCCGCCCCAGGCACCCACTGGACCACCCGGATTGCGTCGAGGGAGAGAAGGCGGGGCAGGTGCCGCTCGGCGCCAGGGCCGTCGAGGTGATACCAGACCCGCCCGAAGCGCTCACCGACGAATTGGAGCTCGGGGACGATGAACTCGTCGAACATGGCGGGGGAGATCATGCAGGAGATGTCGGACTGTGTGGAGACGAAAGGCTCAGGCCCCCAGAAACGCGCCCAGCCGGCGATGCCGTACCAAAAGTCGTTGGTCGCGGCGGTGAGGCGGCGGAAGTGCTCGACCACGCGGCACCAGTTCTCCGTGAGCGTCCGCAGCGCCGTGCGCATCCAGCCGGGGTGCTCGACGAGGCCGAGCATGAACGCCTCGGTGCCCATGACCCGCGCGAGGATGTCGGTCGCGGGCAAGAGGCAGACTTGGCCGACGAGGAAGTCGTTGCGGCCCGCCGCCGCCGTGACCGCCCGGTGCAGGGCCTCGTAGCGGCGGAACCAGGGGCTTCCGAAGTCCAACTCGAAGCTCGGCGGCGTGCCCCAGTCAACGGCGACCGGCTCGAACCAGATCGTCTCAAGGCTCAGCCGAGGAGTGGCCCCATAGGTGGTGGCCACCCAGCCGCCGTTGAGGAGTTCCGAGGGGACGGCCTCGCCGGCGAAGCACGTACCCTCAAGCCTGGCGAGCACCGCGGGCACAATGTAGGCGGGGTCGAGGTACTTCTCCTCGCCCGAGCGGGGCGGCGGGATGCGGCGGCCGCGGCCGTTGGGGGCGGTGACGACCATGCAGGGGCGGTCGAGGCGTCGGCCCTCCCAGAGGGCGGCCCAGCGCGCGGCGGCCTCGGGCCAGTCGGGCTTGTATCTCATCGGCTCCCCTCTCGTAGGGACACGCGGCTCGCGTGTCCCTCGACCACGTGGAGCGACAGGCGAGCCGCCCGTCGCTACATCTACTTGGGCAAGACAGGCGAGCCGCCCGTCGCCACGCCTACTTGGGCCAGTCATCGGGCATCCAGGGCGGCAGGTCGGCGATGGAAGCCCTTGCCTTTTCAGAGGTTGGGACGCCCCAGGCCTGGAAGAAGGGGCCGAGATTGCGGCCCACGGCCCGCGAGAAGCGCACCATCCACTGGTCGCGCTTGTCATCATCGCTTCGCGGGCGCTGGTTGCCTGCAAGCGCTCGATACTCGGCGAAGACCTTCTTGAAGGCGTCCCACCCGAATCCCTCCTGGAGCTGAATGTACATGAGGAGGGCGAGAAAGGGGTCGGCCTTCCACGTGTTGAAGTCGGGGCCGGTGGCGAGATATGCCTTGAGCGTCTTGGCCCGCGGCTCGGAGCCGAAGCTCCGAAGGGTCTTCGGTGCCCGGCCGAGGACCTTGTCGTAGACGTAGAGCGTGAAGAGATTCACCGTGACCTCGCCCGTGCCGCCGAAGGTCCAGTCGCCCGACTGGTGGTTGTGGCCCATCTCGTGGAAGAGGCCCCAGATGCCGCCGTGGGCGTCGGCGAGGAGCCGCTTCTTATCGGGGAACACCTCGGCCATGTCGAGGTGGGTCATCAGCGGGTAGCCCGAGTGCATGTAGCCGGCGCTGATCTGGACATCAGTCACGTAGCGTTCGGGTCGCGAGCGCTCCAGCGGAATGGTGGCCAGCTCGGCACAGGCGTCGAGCACCTGGTCCCAGAACTTCATCAGGTCCTCGGGGTCATCGAGGGCCTGCACGTTCTTCGAGGGGAGGGTGATGATGACCTTGCTCGTGGCCAGCTCGGCCCAGGGGGCTGGGCGAAGGCGAATCGTCTCGCGCCACGCTTCAAGTGTCGTCCTGCCAAGCACATAGAGCGGGGCTTCGACGGCCCCCGCGACCTTGACTGAGATAGTGCCCAGCTTGGAGCCGCCGGGCACTTCGATATAGACGAGGCCGCCGAAGGCGTTGGCCGCCTTCGTCGAGGGGGCATTCAGCGGGAAGCGGCGGCAGACGTCCGGCACGCGGCGCCAGGCACCGTGGTGCCAGAGGGTGTCGCTGTGCGCCCCGATGCGGACCCACAGCCCCTTGCCCGCCGCCTCCGCGGGCAGCTCGGCCGCGAGCAAGTCGCCCGGCGCGGCGTAAAGGCCAGTGCTGTGCCAGGCGGGGATGGCAGTGTTGACCTCGATCATTCGCTCAACCCGTTCCGCCTTCTCGGGCACGGCGCCCGGAAAGCCCGCGGCGGCGGGATGCGCTTTCACCTGCTCCGGCGGGGCCGCCTGAATCTCATTCACCTGAAGCGTGAGGAGGACGCGGGCCAGCGGCTCCTTCATCGTAAGCGGCTTCTGGGGTGTCGGCACTGCGCTCGCTCTGTGGGTCTCCTGCAAGCGGCGCAGGCGGGGCAGGAGCAGCTTGTCATTGGGCAGCAGCGAGCGGGCGGCGTGGGTGAGGGTCCAGGACGCCTGGGCCACCTCCTCTGGCTTGAGCTTGGCGTCGCTCGCCGCGAGGGCGTCGAGCGCGCGGCCTGCGTGGACGAGAGGGGGGATTGGCGCGTTGGCCGCGAAGCCGGCGGGGTCGGTTCGCTCCGCGTGGCCGTCGGCCCACACGAGGCCGCCGCCGGCGACGAAGGCGTTGCCGGGATGGTCGGCGAGCAGGTTCTTGCCCGGGTGCAGTTGCAGCCAGCCCCAGGCGGTGTCGGCGGCGACGATGCCGCCGCCGCGGTTCGAGAAGGCGGCCAGAGCACGGCCAGCAGTCCCGCCGAGTTCGTTCGCGTGGCAACAGAGGACATCGAAGTCGCCCAGCTTCTCGTGCCAGTCGGGGGTGTCGAGTGCCTCGGCCTTCAGCCCCTGCTTCTGGAGGAAGGCGAGGAGGCCGCCTTGCCGCCGCACGGTCACGCGGGTCTCGGCGGGCGGCTTGCGGGACGCCCAGCGGATGGCGTTGAGCACCAGGCGCCCAGTGTCGGCCGCGGCCAGGGCGTCGGGGGCGAAGTAGCCGTCGTGGCCGAACGCCACGACACGCCCCTGGCCCGAGGTCGTGGCCGCGACGACGGGCTGGCGGAGCGCGCCACCCGCGCCCCCCGCCACAACGACGAATGCCTCACCGCCGAAGACACAAAGCGAGCCGGGCGAGCCCGGCGCGGCGACGCGCGCGACGCCATCGAGGAGCTGTTCGATATCCTTAGCCACGCCCTCACCAGCTTCGGCGGCGGCGAAGGCTGCCAGGACAAGCAAGGTGCACAGGCGGCTAGTGGGGTTCGGAGTGCGGGCTTCAGCCCGTATCCTGAGGGCAGGACGGCTCTCCGGCCAGCTACGGCCTGAAGGCCGCACTCCGAACCAAGGCACCATGGGATAGCGGCGGATCGTCATTGCGGCGGCTTCCGACAACGGATGTGGAGGAAGTAGGGCATGACCTGGGTGTCCTGCATGTGGTGGCACTGCCGGACCACCTCGTCGCTGGCGTGAGGCTCCTGGACCCGCTCGATGGTGAAGCCCGTGGTGATGAGGAGATTCAGCCAGTCGCTCAGTGTGTGGAAGAAGCGCGGCGTGCGGAAGGGCGGGAGGCCCTGCTTCACCTCGGGCGGAGCCGCGCCGAACAGCCACTCGTCCACCCGCGGCTGCGTGCCGAAGTAGCCCCCGGCCTCGATGGCATAGGCCTTGCCATCGGCACCGCGCAGGTTGCGGCGGTGCGGCGTGTCGGTGCAGGGGTGCGTGATGGAGAACTGGAGGAAGCCGCCGGGCCGCAGCACGCGGCGCGCCTCGGCCAGCGCCCGCTCGTTCTCCGGCACGTCCATCAGGCTCATGAAGGCCACCGCGAAGTCGAACGCGGCGTCGGGGAAAGGGAGCTGGACGGCGCTCGCAATGCAGTAGCGGATGCCGAGGGGCTGGAGGACCTCGGCCTCGATGGCGTAGCGGATGAACCGCGGCGCGATGTCAATCGCCATCACGCGGGCGCCGCGCTGGGCGAGGAGCCGCGTGTTGTGGCCCTCGCCGCAGCCGATGTCGAGGCCGGTCAGCCCACGCACGTCGGGCAGCATCTCGAAGAACCAGGGCGTGTTGAGGAAGTCGCGGTAGACATCATACCCGGCCCGCGCCAGCTTCGTCCACGCGTCGGCGTTGCTGTCCCAGTACCGGCCCACCTCGTGATGGTCCATCCTGGCCTTCCTGATCTCGTGTTGAGTCCACTATAGCCGCCGCGTGGTGCGGGCGCAAGCGAGCGGGCGATGCCTGCCGCACTTGACCCCGCCGCGGGCTTTCGGTAAGCTGCTGTTCGCGTAGCACGGTAGGGCATAGTTCCCATCGGGTAGGAGACGGGCGATGCTTCAGTTGAGCATGCACACGGACAACTGGCGGTGCCTGAGCGGCTCGCTCAAGCAGGCCTGCGAGGCCGCAAAGCGCTTCGGGCTCGAGTTCATCGAGTTCGGGGTGGTGGACGGGCAGGACTTCATCGAGGGCCTGGGCTACAGCCCGGCCGTGTCGCTCGACTCGAACCCGATCAAGCTGCGCCGCTACTTGGATTCGATGGGGCTGCGTCCCTCGCAGATTGACGGCGCCTACCCCATTACGGGGCCGCTGGGGGCCACCTTCGCCGTCCGCTATGCCCAACGCGCCATCCAGTTCGCCGCTGCCATCGGCTGCCCCCGCGTGGACACCACGGACGGCCAGTTCAAGCCCGAGGGCTACACCGACGACGAGGTGCTGGCGATCACGAAGGTGAACTACCGCCAAATCCTCGAATGGGCAGAGGACTATCAGGTGGTGGTGAACATCGAGACGCACGGCCCCTACACCACGAACCCCGAAATCCTCGACAAGATGCTCAACTTCTTCGACACCCCCTGGCTGCGGTTCAACCTCGACACGGGCAACACCTTCATCTCGGGCGGCAACCCCGTGGACTTCCTCAAGCGGTTCCTCCCGAAGCTGAGCTACATGCACATCAAGGACGTGAGCGAGTCGCTCGCGGCCAGGATGCGTGGCGAGGAGACGGGCATCGCGATGAGCGAATCGCCCATTGGCAGCGGGGTGAACGCCAAGAACATCGCCGAGTGCATCCGCATCCTCAAGAAGGCCAAGTGGGACGGCGTGCTCTCGATCGAGTGCAGCGGCACCGACGAGAATCTCGACGCGAGCATCAAGTGGCTGAGGAAGCAGATCGCCGGCAGGTGAGGGCCGGGGTCAGGCGGGCCTGTCGCCGGCCTGATCCTCGTCCGCGAGGCGGAGCATCCGCACGTCCTCGAGGTCCACCGGCCGGCCGGCCGCGAGCTTCGAGGCGATGAGGTCCTCTCTGGACGCCAAGGGAACCTTCATTCCAGCGTGCTCGACCGCCTCGCGTCGCGGCCAGGCATCGGCGAACGAGATGCCGGGCGTTCTGGTCTGGACGTCGATTCGGACACGGTCATGGAACACGGTGACCTCGAGCGCCAGGAGTTCGTCCGCCGTGATCAGCGCTGCAGTGCCCAGCCGCGCATCGAGGAAAGCGTCGAGCAGCCGTTGCGCATTGTCGGGAGTTGCCTCGATCAAGATGTCGAGGTCAAAGGTCATCCGTGGCACGCCATGCACGATGGCCGCGATGCCACCGATGACTAGGTACCGGACCTCATGTGCGTCTAAGCACGCGAATACGTCCCGGTACCGGTCTAGCATCTTTGGCGTCCAGGAGCTTGGGGTTCGCACTCAGGACCAGTTCGCCAAGTTCGCAGAAAATGTCGAGCCGTTCGCTGACGGTGAGCGATTGGAACCACCTCGCTTTGGCCTCAGGCGTTTCTTCAGACCAGCCGTGTGAGATCCTTGGCGTCATACTTTCAGCCGCTTCGGGGTTCTTTGTGGGTAGCCCCCAGGGGTTGTGGTTGTCGGTCGGCGCGAGCAGCTGGCGATCCAGCGCCGGCACAGGTGTATTTCGGCGTAAGTCCTTGCCATGCCTATGCTGAGGGAGGTAGAAGGGTTCCTCGGCTTGGCGCCCCCCTTGTGGGCACCCACAAGAAAGCCCGGAGAGCCTGTTTTCATTTGGAGAGTTGAGTAGAAGATGAGCAAATGAAGATGAACAGTTGGAGATGCCGCGTGCCCAATGATCTGGGTGCCGATGGTGTGGCGTGGACTGTTCAACGCAACCACCCCCACCAACCGGCACCCGCGCTTGACAACTGACGCGCCTCTGGCTATATTCCGTAAGGGTGGGTTGTGGATGCCGACTTTGTCGGGGGTTGCGTGCGGTTGTGACATCGGTGGGTGTTGTCCAGTGCCCCCCAGCCGCGACTGTGGTGCCTTGGCTGATGTACAGGCCGTCGCCCGGCAAGCGGCATTGGCGCGGCAAGGCATTGCCGCTGCCAGGTGCCCGATGGCAGCCTGCGGACTTCGCAGTTCGCCCGTGATTTCGGTTGTGCGCTGGCTAAGCGATGCTAGGGCCGGTAGCCTGTGCGCATCGCTACCTGAGGATCAGGACCGACCAAGTGAAGTGGTCGGCTAGAGGGGCGTTGAACGATGCACAGGCGCACCCAGTGATACGGAGTGCGCCTTGATCGGACTGCATGAATGCTGAAGCTATCCGACAACCCTCCGATGCTCTCGCCGATGGCCCAGACGCTGGCCGAGCTTCAAGGCCAGTGGTGGGTCGCATGCACCCGGGGACAACACGAGAAGTCCCTGGCCCGCTACCTGCTCGCACGGGAGGTCGGCTACTTCCTTCCGATGCACCAGCGCGTAACGTTCTGGAGGAGAGTCAAGCGCACGAGTCTCCTGCCGCTCTTCCCGTGCTACGTGTTTGTCTGCGGCGGCAGGCACGACCGGGAGACCGCGCTGAAGAGCAACCGCATCTTCCGTGCGATTGAGGTGGTGAACCAGCGGCAACTCATTGCGGAATTGGCCGCCATCGAGACAGCTCTCGCCGCGAACGCCGAGTTGGAGCTGTACCCGTCGCTTGCGGTTGGTCAGCGCTGCCGAATCACCACCGGTCCGTTCGAGGGGCTGGAGGGCATCGTGGTGGAGCGCAGAAACCGGGCACGCTTCGTCCTGACTGTGGGGATTCTGGCGCAAGGGGCCATCATGGAGATCGATGGGGATTTGCTGCAACCCGTTGAGTGACCACTGGCTATCCTGGGTTGCACACAGGAGACGGCTGATGCACGAGGGCAGAGACAAGACCGGCATGCGGAAGTCAAGAGCGATTTTCGATGCGGAGTCCGCCGGTGCCCACGAGGTGGGTGGTTTTCGCGGACTCCAGGCCGGCTTGTCGGGCCGAG
>VGYV01000147.1 GCA_016872855.1 Planctomycetota bacterium | reverse complement strand
TTGGAGTCCTGCCTTTAGGCAGTCTTCGCCCGGAATGAGCCGAATCGCTGAGAGCCACTTGCCATGCACCTGACCCTTCACCTCACCGCCGCCTGCAATATGCGCTGCGACTACTGTTACTCGCCGCCGCACCCGTGCCAGGGGATGGGCGAGGAGGTGGGGCGGCAGGCGATGGACCTCGCGGCACGCCTCACCGACGGCTCGTGCGGCATCGTGTTCTTCGGCGGCGAGCCGCTGCTCCACAAGGACCTCATCCGCTCCCTCGTCGCCTACGGGCGCCAGACAGGCACCCTCACCCCAGCCCTCTGCCCTCGACTTCGCTCGGGCCAGGCCCCGAGGGAGAGGGGACGGACAGGGCAGTTCCACTTCAAGCTCACGACCAATGGCGTGCTCCTCGACCACGAGTTCATCGAGTACACCGTCCGCAACGACGTGCTGGTTGCGATGAGCTTCGACGGGGTGCGGGAGGCGCACGACGCGCATCGCCGCTTCCCCGACGGTTCGCCCACCTTCGACGCCCTGCTCCCTCGCCTCAAGCTGCTTCTCGCCGCGCGACCGTACTCAAGCGTGCTCATGGTCGTGAACCCCGACACCGCGCGGTTCCTGTGCGATTCGGTGGCGTTCCTCCTCGACCTGGGGGCGCGCTACCTCATCGTCTCCCTCAACTACGCGGCGCCGTGGGACGAGACGACTCTGCGCGTCCTCGAAAAGCAGTGCCAGCGATTGGGGAAACGCTACATCGAGTGGACGCGCGCGGGCCGCAAGTTCTACCTCAGCCCCTTCGAGGTGAAGCTGTCGAGCCACATCAACCGCCACTGCTACAAGAAGGAGCGGTGCGAGCTGGCCCGCCGCCAGCTCTCGGTGGACCCCGCGGGCTGGCTCTACCCCTGCGTGCAGTTCACGCGGGCGGGGCCGGCGAGCGAATGGTGCATCGGCAGCGTGGCCGAGGGCATCCGCGAGGAGGCCCGGCAGCGCATCCACGACCAGTCGGAGGCCGAGAAGGCCACTTGCCGCGCCTGCGCCATCCGCGACAGGTGCAACAACTCCTGCGGCTGCCTCAACTGGCAGGCGACGGGCACCATCAACGCCGTCTCGCCCGTCCTGTGCCGCTACGAGCAGATGCTCGTGCCGATAGCCGACCGCGTGGGCGAGACCCTCTACCGCGAGCGCAACCCCCTCTTCATCCAGAAGCACTACAACGCGGCCTACCCCGTCCTGTCGCTCCTCGAAGACACGTTCGCGGACAAGCCAGAGTTCTGAGACCCCATCCCCCGCACAACGCTGTTTGAAGGGGTTTGCGTGAACGCAGTGCGAACGTGGGTGGATGAGCAGACGGGACGCGAGGTGCGGCAGCTCACGGCGATGCCCGAGGGCGCCGCCGTGCCCTACTTCCGAATGCCCAAGCACCTGCCCGACGGCTGGATGCTGGTCCACGCCCGACAGGAGGGCGGCCACCTGGCCGCGCTTTACCCCGACACGGCGGAGATTCGGGCCGTCTGCATCGGGCCGCCGCTCGGCTGTCTCAAGCACCGAGCCGCCGACGGCCGCTGGCTCCTCTTCAACGACACCGTGGACGGCTGCCTCCAGGTCTTGGCAGTAGAAATGTGAGGAGCGGGGCTTCTTCAGCGCCTGCGGTAGACGTCCCTGCGGTGTCCCACGGCGTGGACGATCAGCGTTCGTTCCTTGTGAAGCACCTCATAGATCACGCGGTAATCGCCGACGCGCAGCTTGAGGAGCCCCGCGAGGTCTGCCGTCAGCGCCTCAGGCTTGACTGACCGCAGGTTCCCTGCCAGCCAGTCTAGGCGCTCGACCACACGACGAGCCACGGGCTTGTCCAGGCGCGCCAGATCCCGAACGGCCTCGTCAAGAAGCCGAATGCGGTACACCGCTGCTACTCCAGCCCAAGCCGCTTCGCGACGTCTTGGAGCGCCTCGCCACGTTCGCCTGCGGCGACCGCCTGCCTCTGGCGAAGCAGCCTGTCCCGCAGAGCCTTCCTCACCCGCAGTCCCTGGTCCGGGTCCCCGAGGAACTCCGCCAGCTTGCGCTCGACAGCGGCCTCCACGATCTGCTGAAGTTCGCGCGCACTCATCTCCGCCACCGTCGTGGCCATGTTATTCTCCTATCCAAGGCTAGCATACTGCCCAGGAACGCCGTTGTCAATCAGTGCGGCGTGCGGCCAGGGATGCGCCGTCTGCAATGCGCAGTTGCAGTCCCCGTGGCGTTCGGGTAGAACTGGAGCGGGAGAAACCAGGGGCCACAATGAACCGACGGGTGTTGACGAGCGATGCGAACCCGCGGGTGAAGCTGGCGCGAAGGCTGCATGAGCGGCGGCAGCGGGAGAAGGAGGGGCTGTTCCTGCTCGAAGGGCCGCAC
The DNA here is from genome assembly GCA_016872855.1 of Planctomycetota bacterium. GTDB lineage: Bacteria > Planctomycetota > PUPC01 > DSUN01 > DSUN01 > DSUN01. Next base: position 12,833 of record VGYV01000147.1, on the reverse strand, counting down.
CTGCTGGAGGCGGCGCTCGGGGCTGGGGCGGCGGTGCGCGAGGCGTTCTGCACGGCGGCATTCGCGGAGGCGCACGCGACGCTGGCCGGACGGCTCGACGCCTCGCCGTGGCCGGTGTGGGAGGTGTCGGAGACGCTGCTCCGCCGCCTGGCCGCGACGGAGGAGCCGCAAGGAGTTGTGGCCATCGCGGAGCTGCTGCCCGACGCGGCTGAGCCGCCAGTGGCGCCCGGCCTGCTGGTCCTGGCTCTTGAGGGGGTGAGCGATCCGGGCAACGTTGGGACGGCCCTTCGCGCGGCTCATGCGGCCGGGGCCTCCTGCGTGGTGTTGGGGCCGGGGTGCTGCGACAGGTTCAACCCCAAGGCCGTGCGGGCCTCGGTGGGAGCCCTGTTCGCCGTGCCGACGCTGGCGGTGGACGACTTGGCGGCGCTCCTGCGGCGGCTGAGGGAGGGCGGGGCGCGGGTGGCCGTGGCCGAGCCGCGCGGGGCGAGGCGCTGCTGGGAGGCGGACTTGCGCGGCCCGGCCGTCGTCGTGGTTGGCAGCGAGGCCCACGGCGCGAGCGACGCGGTGCGGGCCGAGGCGACCGAGCGGGTGGCCATCCCGATGCCCGGCGGCGCCGAATCGCTCAACGCCGCCGCGGCCGCGGCCATCCTGCTCTACGAGGCGAGCCGACAGCGGCTTGACAGAGAGGCCCGGCAACGGTAGATTGGGTGTGGTTTGGGATGGCCGCGACGCCAGCCCGTAGGGGCGACAGAGGGTAGCCACGGGCGTAAGCCCGTGGAGGGGGCGGGACCCGAGGCCCAGCCCCCGCAGGGGGCGGCAGAGAGGCAGTGAACTGGGCGTGCTACGGTTCCTACCGCCCCCTGCGGGGGCTTGCGGATGGGGCCGCCGCGGTCCACGGGCTGACGCCCGTGGCTATCTTCTGCCGCCCGCCGGAGTCGGGCTGGGCCGGTGCCATCTGGTGTAGCTCCCGAGCCGTTGATAGTGCATGGAGGAAGGCGAGATGGCTGTTCTGTTCGGGTTTCGGGTTTCGGGTTTCGCGTTTCGACTTGCGGGCATGGGCCTGATGTGTGTGCTGCTCGCGGGATGCGGGGGCTCGGGCGACGGCGGGCCGCCGCGCCTGACCAGGACCTATCAGCTCCCCGACCACGCCGAGAAGATGGCCATCGGCGCCGGCGGGCGGGTCTTCTACACCACGTCGCCCCGCGGCGGGATGGGGCCGATGGGGCCAATGGGCGGCGGCCCGACGAACGAGGTGAAGATGGTCGAGGCCGACAGCACGCCCGGCTATCCGCTGAAGCTCGAGGGGGGCGCGGAGGTGAAGGCCGTCGCGACCGATGGCGCCGGCTCGCTCTACCTCGGCGTGCGCGAGGGCGGCAAGGACGAGCTCTGGGTCTTCGGCGAGACCTGGGGCGAGAAGGCCGAGGCCAAGGCCAAGCGCAAGCTCGACCTGCCCGGCGACCTGAACGCGCTGTTCCTCGGGCGCGAGGCGGGCACGCTCTTCGCCCTGTGCGGCGACAAGTTCGTCGTGAAGCTGAGGGGCGACGGCACGGTGGAGAGGACCATCGAGCTGCCGGGCGACAGCCGCCCGGAGAGCGGGGGGGTGGACGCGGAGGGCAACCTCTACGTCCGCCGCGGCAGCGGCCCCATCGTGAAGGTGAAGCCCGACGGGTCGGTGGACCCCGCGTGGGCGAAGAGCGCGGCCGCGGCGCTCGACTACGTCCGCGCGGTCGCCGTGGATTCCAAGGGCCGCGTCTATGTCGCCGCGTCCGAGGGGGGCGTCTACCTCCGCGCCTTCGACGCCAGCGGCGCGCTCCTGTTCAACATCGTGGCCAAACAGCTCGAGTACGCACCCGACGCTCTGGTGGTGACGCCGCGCGACGTGCTCTACGGCCTCGACGGTCGCAACGTCTACGAGTTCCGCCCCTAGCACTTCATCAATCTCCTCAAGTTGGCCGGCTTCTCCAGGCGACGAGTAGTCGCTCCAGGAGCGAAGGGGTCACATCTTTGGGGCGTGTTGCCCAAAGTGTGAACTCGTTGGGAGTCCCGCCTTCAGGCGGTCTTCTCCTGCCCCAATCCGCCTAAAGGCGGGACTCCGAACGGGTCCACCCCCCCGAAGGGGTGTGGGCCGGAATTGTAGGTGATCTGCACCCGGCGGCGCGGAAAAGACACCCGCTGTCTTTTGCCGTCCACGGCCCTACGGGTGCTTCGCACAAAAGACAGCGGGTGTCTTTTCCGCGGCCTTCGGTGCGCCTCCACCTACAATTCCGGCCCGCACCCCCCCGAAGGGGACTTGGGCAACACGCCCTAAAGATGTGACCCCTAGCGCTTCGTAGCGCTTCAAGGAGGGCGAGAGGGGGCTGTCGAAAAGTGGAGGGCCGCTGGGCCGGGCAGGACTGGGGCGTGGGGAAACGGGTGCAAGTGGTTGGGGCAGCGTGGGTTGCAGCGGGCGGGAGTCGGGGTAGAATAGTGTGGGGGGTCGTCATAAGAGGAGTGGCCCTGACATGGCGAAGTCGGCGACGGTGGGGTCGTACCTGGTCCAGCGGCTCGAGGAAGCGGGGCTGAGGCACGTGTTCGGCATCCCGGGCGATTACGTGCTGCGCTTCTACAACCTGCTGGAGGCGAGCCGGATGCAGGTGGTGGGGACGTGTGCCGAGCAGGGGGCGGCGTTCGCGGCCGACGCCTACGCGCGGGTGAACGGCCTCGGCGCGCTGTGCATCACCTACTGCGTCGGGGGCCTCAACACGGTGAACGCGGTGGCCGAGGCATATGCCGAGAAGTCGCCGGTCATCGTCATCAGCGGGGCGCCGGGGCTGCGGGAGCGGGTGCGCTCGCCGCTCCTGCACCATCGCGTGCGGGACTTCAATACGCAGAGGCTGATCTTCGAGCAGGTTACAGTGGCCTCGGCCGCCCTGGAGAATCCCGCCCGCGCGCCGGAGCAGATAGACGCGGCCATCGCCGCCTGCCGCCGGCAGAAGCGGCCAGTCTACCTGGAGCTGCCGCGGGACATGGTGGACCGCCCGTGCGCGGCACCCGCCCCGCTGCCCGCGGAACACGTGGGCAGCGACTCCGCCGCGCTGCGCGAGGCCCTGAGCGAGGCCGCGGCCATGATGCGGGCGGCCAAGCACCCCGTCATCCTAGCGGGCGTGGAGCTTCACCGCTTCGGGCTCCAAGAGACCCTAGTGCGCCTGGTGGAGCGGACCGGCTACCCTGTGGCGGCGACGCTGCTCGGCAAGTCGGTCATCTCCGAGGTCCACCCCCAATACCTAGGCATCTACGAGGGGGGCATGGGGCGGGGCGACGTGCGGCGAGCCATCGAGGGCGCCGACGTCGTGCTCATCCTGGGCGCGTTCCTGACCGATATTGACCTCGGGGTGTTCACGGCGCACCTGGACGTGAGCCGCACGGTCCACGCGACCTCGGAGCGGATCGCCATCCGTCACCACCACTTCGAGGGGGTTACGCTGCACGATTTCCTGCATGGGCTGCTCCACGCGCCGATTGGGCCGCGGCGGCGGGTCGCCGTGGCGCCGAAGCCGACGCAGAAGCCCTTCCGGCCGCAGCGCAACCGGCCAGTCACCGTCCGCCGCTTCTTCGCCCGGCTCAATGACTTTCTCGAGGACAACTTCGCGGTCATCTGCGACCCAGGCGACAGCCTGTTCGGCGCGGCGGACCTGATGATCCATCGGAAGACCGAGTTCCTCAGCCCTGCCTACTACACCTCGATGGGCTTTGCGGTGCCCGCGGCGCTGGGCGTGCAGATCGGTAAGCGGCGCCTGAGGCCCATCGTCCTCGTCGGCGACGGGGCGTTCCAGATGACCGGGCAGGAACTCTCCACCATCGCCCGCTTCGGCCTCAACCCCATCGTCATCGTGCTCAACAACAAGGGCTACACCACCGAGCGCTTCATCCACGACGGAGCTTACAACGACATCCCGAACTGGGCCTACCACGAGATGCCGCGGCTGCTGGACGCCGGCTGGGGCTGCGAGGTGCGGACCGAGGGGGAGCTGGAGCACGCCCTGGCCAAGGCCCGCGCCAACACCCGCAGCTTCTCCCTCCTCAACCTCCACCTCGACCCCTACGACCGCTCGGAGGCCCTCAAGCGCCTCGGTCGTAGCCTCGGCCGCCAGATCGTGAGGCGATAGTTTGGAGTGCGGTAACGCAGTTGCCGCTTTGGATATTGGCGAAGCCCGCTTTGGAGTGCGGTAACGAAGTTACCGCTTTGGATATTGGCGAAGCCTGCTTTGGAGTGCGGTAACGAAGTTACCGCTTTGGATATTGGCGAAGCCTGCTTTGGAGTGCGGTAACGAAGTTACCGCTTTGCATGCCAGCGGAGCGGTGAGTAGACTCCAGCGCACAGCAAGCAGGACAGAGCGCCCCGCGCGCATGGAAAGCGGCGACTTCGTCGCCGCACTCCAAAGGAGGAAGCAGATGCCCGATTGGCCCCACGCGCCTGTCCATCAGCTCGACGAAGAGCATACGTTCATCGTCACGGCCGGCACCTACCGCAAGCTGCACCACTTGAACACGCCTGCGCGGCTCCAGCTCGTCCACGACGCCCTCCTCGTGTCGGCGGCAGAGGCGGGGTGGGAACTCCAGGCGTGGGCCGTCCTGGCGAACCACTACCATTTCGTCGCGATTCCCCGGCCCGACGCCCGGCCGCTGAAGGGCGTCATCAGCGAACTCCACAAGGAGACCGCCGGCGCGCTCAACAGGATGGATGGCGCGCGTGGCCGGCAGGTGTGGTTCCAGTTCTGGGACACCCGCCTCACCTACCAGCGGTCCTATCTGGCGCGGCTGAGGTACGTGAACGAGAACCCCGTCCACCACGGTGTGGTGCAGGACGCGACGAAGTACCCCTGGTGCTCGGCGGCGTGGTTCGAGCGGACGGCGGACGCTGCTTTCCGCAAGACTGTGAACAGCTTCAAGATCGACCAGTTGAGGGTCTATGACGACTTCTGAGGGGCGGGTTTTGGAGTGCGGCAACGCAGTTGCCGCTTTGGTTTCCAGCGGAGCGGACGCCGCGGGGGAGGGAATGCGCTCCGCGAATATCCAAAGCGGTGACTTCGTCACCGCACTCCAAACAGGTATGGAGTGCGGCAACGCAGTTGCCGCTTTGGATGTTGGCGAAGCCTGCTATGGAGTGCGGCAACGCAGTTGCCGCTTTGGATTGGCCGCGAAGCGGACGCCGCAGGTGAGGGAAGACGCTCCGCGAATATGCAAAGCGGTGACTTCGTCACCGCACTCCAAACGGGGCGCTACGGAGTGTCTGCGAAGCGGGTCACTCGGGGAGGGTCAGGACCTGGCACTTCCCCTCGGCGCGGGGCACGGCGACCGTCTTGCCGCCCACGGCCAGCGCGACCGGCTCGCGGGCGTCAGTGAAGTCGGTGCGGCGGACGAGGAGGCGGGGGCCGAGGCGCAGGGCGGAGACGACGGGGCCGGGCTGCTTCGGCACGCCGAACGTCACGGGCTCGCCCTTGTCGAGGAACTCGCGGAACTCAAGCGCCGCGGCCCAGGTCTCGTGCAGCGGCCGAATCTCCTGCGCGATCTCCGTCTCGGGGCACCAGAGGAAGAAGGTGTCGTGGCCCCGAAGGAGCATGTGCCAGAGCAGCTCCTGGTAGGCGTCGCTGCTGAACTGCTTGACGGCAGGGTCGGGTTCCTTGGGCGGTGAGGTGGTGGTGTGGTGGACGAAGGTGATGACGGGGAGGCCCGCGGGCGCGGCCTGCCCGGCCGCGCTCGCCTCGAGCAGCAGGGCGTAGAACCAGCGGTAGTCGTCCTGCGGCCAGTCGTACCAGCTCCAGATGCGGTACCAGGTGTAGACGACGGGCATGGCGAAGGTGTAGCCGCAGCCCTCGAACTCGTGCGGCCAGGGGCGATAGGGCGCCCGCTGGTCCATCTTCACGGGACAGCCCTCGGGTGGGTCGGTCTCGAAGTAGTCGTACCAGTAGCGCCAGCCGCCGTGGGGGTAGACGCCGTAGTTGCCCACGAGGGCCTTGGGGAAGTGCTTGAGGACGACGCTGGCGTAGCATTCGCGCTGAATCTCGCTGCGGACTCGGCGATAGGCTCGCTGGAACTCCAGGAAATCGCCAACCTTCGGGATGCTTTTGCGGCAGACGGTGCACCGCCTCGCCGCGTCCCACCCGCCGTTCCACTCGATGGGGCCGTCAATCTCCCAGTCGGCGAAGACGAAGCTCGGCTCGACGCCCTTCTCTCTGTAGGCGCGGCAGAAGAAGTCCACCTGCTCCTTCATCGCCGCGTAGCGGTGCTGGAGGCGGAAGGGGCAGCCGAGCTTGCGGCCTTCGGACGATGTGTCGAAGAAGGACTTGCCGTCGGCGTCGAGGTGGGCGGTGGCCTCGGAGCCGTCGCAGATGCTGTAGGTGCAGGCATTGGCGTTGATGTTCACCTGCAGGCCAAGGCGTTTCTGGAGGGCGCTCACCCGCAGCGCGCGCTCAAGCGATTGCGGCTGATTCTTGCCGGGGTGCCACGAGGCGCAGGCGGCGATGCCGCGCGCGTCGAGCGCCTTGAGCGTGGCCTCGGCCTGTGCCTCGTCACCGGGCGGGTCGAGAGCGGGCCAGACATAGAGCGGCAGCCGCTCGCCGCGGGGGAACTTCAGCGGCTGCGTCTCGCGCAGCACGAGTGCGATTCGCTCCTCCGGCGTCATCCGCTTCGCGCCTCCTAAGCAGAGAGTGGGAGCGGCCACCGCAATGAGGGTCGTGAGGCACGACCGCATGGCATCGCCTCCTTACAGCTTCATTCTCGTTGCGAAGCTCCTGCTTCGCAACGCCCCGCCGCCAGCTCTGCTGGCATGTGGGAAGCCGGAGCTTCCCCTGATGCGTTCCCAAGCAGGAGCTTGGGAACGAGGATGACGTAAGCCGTGGCAGCCACCGGAGAGCCGGAATGCTGAATGATGAACGCCGAATATCGAATGTCGAATGGCCGGACGCAGCTTGCTCTCCTGGCCTCATTCATCATTCGACATTCAGCGTTCGACATTCGACATTCCCCCAGGCTTCATCGCCTCAGCGTCTTGCGGATAAAGGCGGCAAGCAGCTTCGCCGCTTTCTCGTGGCCCTGGGTGTTCGGGTGGACGCCCTCGGTGGTGTCGGTCCGGCGGTCGAGCCAGCCGGCCGTGGGGACGAAGTGGACATTTGCGTCGCCCTCCTTGCGTGCGGCGGCGACGGCTCGCTCGATGGAGGCGGCGTGGGCCTGGGGAAAGGGCACGGCGCAGAAGATGGCGGCGTCGGGGTTGCGCTCGCGGGCGCGGCGGATGAGGTTGAGGTAGCCATTCTCGATGTTTGGCACGCGGCTGTCGTTGCCGCCGTGGTTGATGGCCACGATGTCGGCGGGCCGCTCGTTGGCGGGCACGCCTTCGTAGACGAAGGGGTATGCAAGGGGCGCGGGGGGCACGCCGCCGTTGCCCTCGATGGTGATACCCTGGCGTCCGAAGCCGATCAGGCGCGGCTCGGCGCCGAGGGCGAGCGCGGTCTGGAACGCCCAGGTCGCCCGGGCGTCCGCGATCTCCGTCCACTCCTCCAGCTTGCCGCCGCGGACGGCGAGTACGCCTTCGGTGATAGAGTCGCCGATGGCCTCGAAGAGGAGCTTGCGGCGCCGCGGCGGCGCGAGGAGCCGTCCCTCGGGCACCTCGACCCCGGCGAGGACGAGGGCAGCCACGAGCGGCGGCTTCCAGCGCGCCTGGTGCTCGTCGAGCGCCTTCACGACGACCCACACCTGATGCCGCCTCGGCTCGGCGCAATCGCACTCGCCCACGACGATCGAGTCGCGGTCCACGACTTCCCGGCCCCACGCGCCGTCGAACTGGACCCAGAGTTCAGGGAACGGCGGCTTGTTCGCCGACCGGTCGAAGTGCAGCACACACCGCCTGCCGGTGAAGCGGAACTCGAACGACGAGCCTGGGTTCACCGCCACGATTCGCTCCGGCGCGCCCGACGCATCCCACCGCCCCAGCAGCCGAATCGTCCCCCGTCCGCCCGCGGCCGCCTTCCACGGCGAACAGCCACAGGCGCACGCAACCACGAGGGGCAAAGCAACCAGGATCAAGGCTTTCAGCTTCGGCTCCTTTGCGCAGACAACCACGGCCCCCACCTCCCGCTCCTTTGCACTATACGCACTCAGGGAGACGAGTCAACCGCGCCCCGCGGCGCACCCTTCCTGTGTGCTCCGCAACTGGACGGCAGCACAGCCGGCGTGTTCGCTGTCAGTGAGCGAGAAAATCCTTTCGGTGTGCTTCTTGAGGTTGGGCACTACCTCCAGGCCGTCTTGGATCCCCTGACCGATCCGGATCTCGATATCCCCTGCACACCCAAGCGCAGGACACAACTGCTGCTCGCGAAGGCATGTCGCCGTGATCTGAGTGCATAGAACGCGCCGCAGGCGCATGCCATCCCGTGCTATCGCAGACAGTGTCGCGAATACTTCGGCGCATACGTGGCCATGGGGATTGTCCAGCCCAACCGATAGACAGGTCACCTCCGGGTCAACAGCCTCAAGGAAATCGGCCATTGTGCGCCTCCCGTAGCCTGGAAACTGTGCGATGCCCGGATACTCCTCGGGCCACGACCCGTGGTGAGGGTACTTGAGGATCTCGGCACGAAGTCTGTTCGGCTCCGCTTCCAGTCTATGCATCAGGCACGAAATCCCGGTCAACTGGACGTCCCCACAAAGGAGTACCGCCTTGGCGCGATCGGAACCGGGGCCGTAGCTAATGCGCAAGACACCCGAGGCCTCATTGGTCGTTCCCATCAGGCTCTTGCGCTCATCGTCGGTAGGGTGCAGAACCTCAGCGGCCACAGGAGCAGAGCATAGCCCGTCAAACCGTCTGTCGGTGTTCAATCCCGTATCGAAATCAGCGCTCCAGCCACCGTGTTCCCTAGTGGCCCGAGCGAGGTAGCGAAGCCGCGTCACATACTCGGACCGGGGCGAAGCTGATAGGCGGTCGGCATTGAAGACGCAGCCCAGGAGGGAACCTTCGAAGTTGTCGAGGACGTAGTCGACCCCCGCGACATGGTCCTCATCCGAATGGCTCAGAAAGAGGAAAAGTTCCTCTATACCCTCATCCTGCAAGACGGATAGCACACGCTCCCCGCTGAAAGCGTCAACGACCAGAGCGCGCCTGCGGCCGGGAAGGATCACGACGATCGCATCCCCTTGGCCAACGTCCAGGATCCTGACGCGGAGCGCCTGGGAAAGGTCAGGCTGGGTCACTGCCCCCTCCACCGGCCGAGTAGCCGATCATAGCTTCCAGTGTTTGTCTATCGAGATAGCTGTACGGGACGGGCCGGAAATCGCGGAGTAGCCAGGGATCGGCCCGCACTTGGTCGAGAGTGCAGCGCTCTGGTGCCCTGCATGAGAACTTCCGGCCCTCCTCAAGCGCCCAACCCGGCATGAACTTAGGGATTGGGACTTCGACGAAGTCACCCCTGCCGAGGGAGCGCCAAGAGAGCTGGAGGTTGATCAACTGCCGAGGGAGATCCACACGCCCCGTACCCCCGCGGAGAACCCGTAGCTTAGTGTCCGGGGATAGGCCAGCGACATCAAGGCAATGTTGGGCCCGGGGGTCTGTCATTGTCTGTAGATAGACTTGGATCTCCTTGCCTTGTTCTTCTGTCAAGCCGTAGGAACCCAGAACAAGCTCATTGATCTTCCTGACTTCAGACCAATAACTGTTGCCCGCCTTGTCAAGCGCAGAGTCTGCATGGTCAAACAGGCTCCCGTCAACGTCTACCATACCGCCCTGTGGGTCCCAGGTCGGATTCTTCCGCAGGTTCCGAGGGCGGATCATGTTGCGTAGACGCTCGACGATTCTGGGGATCTCAGGATCGAAACGTGCCGGGAGCGGCAAGCTCTTGAACACATCCTTCCGTGGACCTCGCGGCCCTGCATGCGCGGCAACCCAGGCGTGCCCCACTGGGCTATTGAGGATCGCACATAGCCAATGGAGGATGGTTGCGCTAGGCGTGCGAGCGAATGAAGGATCGCCCCACCGTGTTCTGATGGCCTCCCTCCATTGATCCTGCAACACGATGGCCTGGAAGTGTTTGCCCGGCCAGTAGATGCCGCGCTCAAAGGCGGCAATGACCTGGTTCCGTTCGTTCCTATGGGTCTGGGATGTGACGATGATCTTACTCGACCGATACCTGTCCCAGTTGGCTTCGCAGGGAACGGGTCCCGACCCTTTTTCCCAGTACGTGCCTTCCCCCTCCTTGTGGCTGGCCTTCCAATCCTCCTTGGTTACCCAATAGGGCATGAGCGCCGTCTGGTGGCGCAGAAATGGCACGAGACCCCGCCCCCTTCTGGAGCTGAAAACCGGAGCCGGCTTGCCACGGCTCCGGGTATGAACGAAGCCCCAAGCGGATTCGCAAATGCGGCGCAGTTCCCTGTCAGCCACAGTCAACTCGTCCCAGATTGGCTGCAGTGGTGAAAACGCTAAGCGGGCATCTTGTCTGGTGGCGGAACCGGCGCTCAAGGCACCAACTTGAACAGCATAAGACCAATCTGGCACGCCCTGGTCCTTGAACGCGCGGATAGCTTCGGCTCTCCTGCTCCTAGTCTGGCACACTCTCACGATGCTCGATCGCCCGGTCGCGGCGCCCGTTACCTCAGCAATCACGACACAGGTTGGGTGCTCCGCGTACATACCTACGGCGCGTTCCGGGAGTTCCCAAACCTCCAGTATGCGCGCCTCCCGCCGCAGGGCATCAAGGGCCTCACCGTGCGTTTTCCCCTCCACAAGGAAGGCCGCGGGCATGACCATCCCGACATAGCGTGGTGAGCGGGATGGATGAGACGTGAGGAGTTGCAGCGCCTTCGCCAGAAACCGGCCGGGTGGGTTCTTTCCCCCAAATGGCGGGTTGCCAACAATCACGCTCGGGGCCATACCGAGACGCGCGCACATACCCGGGTGCAGGGCATCGCCTTCGAGCAGCACCTTAGGGATCGGCATATCCCTGAGCGCCGGCGACAACTGTGACCAGTAGGCGAGTACGTAGGAAAGCCTTGCGACAAGAAGTGCAGGCCGGTCCATGTCGTTGCCAACGACGTGTCTGCTCAAGTAATGAAGCCTGTCACCCGAGATGCCGGGTTCCCGTGGATCGAAGAGGTCGCGAAGACGTTCCGTGGCCGCGAGCAGGAAAGAGCCGGATCCGCACGCAAAATCGCAGGTGGTCCGCTCCGCGGGAGGGATATTCTCCAGAGGTATCCGGTCGAGTATCTGCTTGGCAATGCCGAACGGCGTGTAATGCACCCCTTTGAGATCGACGGATCGTTGTCGGCCGGCACGACGCTCTGCCGCAGCCGTGGCCTCCCAGAAATCGCCGAGCATCTCGTGCGTGACCAAGCCGAAGTGCACGGGTCCCCCGAGGTGCGCAAGGACTTGAGCGAGCATACCCTCCACCACCTTGCACCCGAGAGACTGTTCCAGCCCGGGCAGCACTTTCTCCAACACGGGCGTAAAGAACATGTGCCAATGTTCCTCGGCCTTCTCAAGCAACAGGCGGGCCACGGACTCCGGGCCGCCTGGCCCCAACGCGCCCTTGTCCTCAAGGATGCGGGCAGCGAGAAGAGCCAATGCGACTTGGGAAAACGATGAGCGAATCTCGCCAGAGTCTTGCGCCCATGTCGTCTCCGGCACCATCCACGCCGCTTTAGAGATGCCGTGCTGGAGGAACGCGGTTAGCTCTTGCCTCTGGGCGAAGACATAGCGATCAAACAGGTGCCGTTGTGCAGCGCGTAGACCTGCCACGCGGTCCTTCTGCACATCAGCTCGGTTCCGCTCAAAGACGCGGACAAGCGTCTCCGTCCGGAGGTCCACCCCGATCTCAGGTCGTATCCCGTCGTGACAACTGAACCAGATATCGGCTTTGCCTTGGGTGGCGGAACCCACAATGTTCGTGGGCGCGGCGCTGGCCCTGAACAGTCTCCTGGCCATCTCCCGGCTACTCGCCTCTCCAATGTCAGGGCCCATGCCGAGGTCCGCTGCCAGAGCAGTTGTCTGCCAGTTCTGCCTGACAGGGTCAGAGAATGCGAGGAGATCCAGCCTGATCACCTGCCCGCCGGGTTGACGTTCCCGCCAATGGCCGTGGGAACCTTGATAGTCGCGGAGAGCACCAGAGTTGGGCAGAGGCCACTCGTAGCGGATACATTCGGGGCCGTACCCCAGGGGGGCCAGGGCTCTTCGGATGGCCTCCCGCGCTTCGTCCCGGCAATGGGGGCTACTCATGGATGTTCGGCCCTTGTGGGTGGATCAAGAGAGCCACGCGCCCTCGGCGACGGGCTCATCTGCAATGGCCCGCCGACCTATCCCGGATTGACCAGTCTCCCGCCGCCGAGCGTCAGTAGTATAGCGCACGCACGGAGGAATGCAAGAGGTGAGCGCACCTGGGGACCGCAGACTACTCAGCGGCCAGATGACAGCAATACCCGGCCGGTTTACGTCGCAGGAGCCGACCGTGCGCCCTTTGATCAGGAACTGTGGATGTTCTTCCCCAAATCCCCACAGCCACAGGTGATGGGGCTTTGGGGAAGAACATCCACAGGTGCCATTTCATTGGCCTCGCCATCGACGTAAAGTGGCCGGCTAATGCTGTCAGTTGGCCACTCAGCTGTCACTGGTGGGCTCGAGCTTCCGGGCAGAGACGGAGATCACAGGCCCTGGCGGATTGCAGCAGCCAGCTTGTCGGGCTCGTCGCTGCCGATGCGGGCCTTCTTGCCCGAGGCGAAGACGATCTCGACGGCCCCGAGGCCCGAGACGTTGTAGAGCCAGCCGTGGGGCGTCCAGTGGATGCCCCAGCCGTAGTACCAGGGGTTGCGGACGACGG
>VGYV01000146.1 GCA_016872855.1 Planctomycetota bacterium | reverse complement strand
GACTTCCTGGGCAACAAGATCAACCTCCACAACGGCCAGCACTGGTACCGCGAAGCCTACAAGCCGGGCGACATTCAGGCGGCGGCGGGACAGCAGGACGGCTGGCACGTGCTCGAGTGCGCCGTGGCGGCGCGGCCCGACATCGGCATCGCCCCCGGCCGGCGGGCGCGCTTCGCACTCCGTGCCCACCTCACGACCCTGACGCCCGACACGCCCCCTCTATCCGTCAGCTTCCTCGACGGCGAGGCGTTCGTCTACGACCTCGAATGCACCGCCCCATGGCCCTGGTAGTTGCGGCCGCCTGCGCTATTGCAGGTGCTTGAGGATGAACTCGACCGCGGGGGTCGGGTCGTCGAGGCCGTGGGGGTGGTGGCCCAGGCCCTTCTTGATGTGGAGGGCGACGGGGCCGCCGAGCCTGCGGTAGCGCTCGTGGACGATGGCGCCGTTCTCCTCGAAGGGCACCACGTCGTCGGCATCGCCGCACAGCAGGAAGATGGGCACCTTGGCCTTGGCGAGCGGCTCCAGGTTGTCAATCGGGTTCTTCTTGTAGGCCAGGGCCTCGGCTTCGGACGCGAAGTGGTAGTCGGCCAGCAGCTTCTTCCAGTCGCCGGGGCTGCCCTTGCCGCGCCCCTTGCCGCCGGGCCAGCTCTTGAAGTCGAGCACCGCGTTGTCGGCCAGGATGACGCCCACCTTGTCGGCATTGTCCGCCGCCCAGTTGAAGCAGTAGAGCCCGCCGCGGCTGAGCCCTTCGAGCACGGGCCTGGGCGAGAAGCCGTACTTCGTCGTCAGCTCGCGGTACAGCACGTCCCAGTGCTTCAGCGCGTCGGGGCATCCGAAGGTGTTGCCGACGCCGATGTAGGCCAGGTGGAAGCCCTTGGCCAGCAGCGCCAGGTCAATCTGGGGGAAGGCATCGAAGAACTCCGCCCGCCACACCCACGGCCTGCCCGCGGCCACCTGCTTCGGCACGACAACGATGGTCTGGCACCCATCCACCACAAAGTCATGCCGCTCGTAGCCCTTGTAGTTGCCCAGCTTGCCGGGCAAGGGCGCGTCCTCGGCGCCGCCCCGGGCTGAAGCACCCGACAGGCCAACGGCCACGGCGAGGCACACCAGAACGGCCAACCACAAGTCGCTGCTCATGCAATGCTCTCCTTTCAGCAGGCGGAACGGTCTGTCTTGACATCGTGCGGACCCTGGGCTAGTCTTGGTCTTGGACACTGGGGTGCCTCGGGTGAGCGGGTGCGTGCCACTCGTTCACGCCCCAGTGGGGCGGGAAGGATTCCGGATGCGCAATCGGGGGACGGCGTGGGAGGCGGGGGCCTTGTGCGTCGTGCTCGCGGCTCGTGCCCTGGGAGGAATGGCGGGGTCCGCCCACGATTTCACGGCCAGCGGCTGGTCGCGCGGGGCCGGCTGCGGGGTGTGCCACGCGTTCCACAGCACTGATGCCCCGGCCGCAGGCACCCCTGCCTGGAGCCGCGAGTTCAGCAACGTGGCCTACACCCTCTACACCAGCACCACGCTGGATGCCACCCCAGGGCAGCCAACGCACTACGGCTCGAAGCTCTGCCTGAGTTGCCACGACGGGGTGACGGCGCTCGACACCTTTGGGGGCCAGAGGGGCTCGACGTATATCCATGGAAAGGCCCGGATTGGCACCGATCTGCGCGCCACGCACCCCATCGGCATCATCTACGACGGTGCCCTGGCGCACGCAGACAGGGGGCTCTTCGACCCCAACACGAAGCGCATCCCCACGGGCGAGACGATCACCAATGGGCTGCTCTTCGGCACCGGCAACCTCGAGTGCGCCTCGTGCCACGACGTCCACGACCGCCTCGGCAACCCCAAGCTGCTGCGGATCAGGAACAACGGCAGCGCCCTGTGCCGAACCTGCCACAGGATGTAGGCTCTCCTGCGGGAGGCCCGCGGCGCTCTACCGCCGCGTCATCGGCTCGATGCGGACGGCGCCGTCTCTGGCGACCTCCATCGTGAGCAGGCTGCCCTCAAGGAGCGACATGCCGATAAGAGCGTCGCCGTCAACCTCTAACACCTCCACGGTCACTTCGGCGTCGTGCCAACGCGCCGCCGCCTCATAGCCAAGGAGCAGGGCGGGACTGCCATCGGCAAGGAAGATCTCCTGGAGGCCCTCCGGGGTGAGGCCAAGCGCTGCGATCTGATCGGGCGGCAGCGCGAGAAACTCGGTGAAGCCAGTGTCTATGACGACCTCAACAGTTCTCAGGGAGCCGTCTGCTGCGCGAAGCTGCAGCCGAACCCTTGCCTCATGGTCCGCGGTCACCCTCCCTGTGATCATGACGGTCTCCGCCGGACATGGGGGCCTATGCGGCCCACGGCGCGGTGGCCAACACGCAGGATGTAGAAGAGCGTCCCTGGGTGCTTTGCCCTTGCCCGCTGCATCGCGACAAGCTTGTTGGGGTCCACCTCGTAGTCGCCCGTGTCAACATCCAGGTACAGGTACTCCCCTTTGTGTTCCGGCTCGAGCCTCGGGCGGAGGACGCGGTCGTAGTATTCCTCGGCCCGGCGGGCGAATGCCTCGCGGTCTATCGTCACACTGGCCATTGGCGACCTCCTCGTTCACCTCTCTCCCACGGAGCATTATACACCGCTGGGGCGGGTGCGCGCAATCTCCTGGGCGGGAGGACCCGCGCGAGGCGGAGGGGGGAATTGGCGGACTCAAGCGGGTGTACGCGTGCGCTAAGTGTATGTGATGCAATGGTTTAGGTAGACTTGAGTCCGCCAAGTCCGCAGGGAGGGAGATTGGCGGACTCAAACCTGACGACCCTCCAACGCCCGGCGAACGGGCGCCAGCCGCGAGCGCCGACGGCTCGGAGGCTCACTTCCACATGGCCTTGAGTGCCTCGATGGTGCGCTCGACGAGGAGGCGGCCGCCCTCGGGGCCGATGATGTTGCTCATGATCTCGGCGCTGTAGTGGCCGCCCGCCACGCCACGCTCGGTGGGCAGATAGGCCAGGCTGTCGCAGGCGACCTGGACGACGAACGTCTGCTCCGCCGGGCTGCGGGCCTTCATGCGAAGGCCGTAGTCAATGTAAAGCTCGAACGGGTTGGTCGCCATCGCGATGTCGCCGAGGCGGAGCGTGTGAATCTCGGTCTGGTAGACGTTTTGCTCCTCCTGAATCTCGAAGCGTGCGGCGATGTTCTTGCTGAGCCGCCAGCGGATGTAGCTCGGGCCGTCGAGCTTGTCAACCCCCTTGGCCTCGAAGTCCTCATAGGCCCTCTTGGCGGCGTCGTATTCCTGCTTTGTGACCTTGCGCACGGGGAGGGGGATCATCTGGGTCTTGTGGATGAAGGGGAGTTCGGAGCGGATGTCGGCCTTGGCCAATTCGAGGCCATCGGCCACGGCGCGCTCGATGCGCTTGCCGATCTCCTGGCGCGGGGTGAGGTTGCCTTTGCGCTTGCGGAGCGTGGCCTCGGCCTGCTTGCGGAAGAGAAGGTGGGGCGACATGTCGCCCGCGGCGCTGCACTGGGGCAACACGAATAGCCCCTCGCCGTGCTTCTTGCGCAGCTCAAGCCGCGCGTCGTGCCAGAAGTCCGCCGACACGTTGCCCTCGCCCTCCACCTCCTGGGATGTGCAGGCGAGGTTGACGACCACGCCCGTGAGCTTCCCCTCGGCGTCCCAGGTGAAGAGCAGCTCTACGCCCGGGTCGTGGGTGCTCTCGAAGGTATCGAAGTCGGGCCTGTCGGTTGCCCCGTACATCGCCGAGCGGCCGTTGGAGTAGTGTGCGCGGCGATTGTGGCCGACCACGGCGTAGGCGAGCGACCAGCTCACGCCGCCCGGCTTGCGCCCCTTCCAGGCCTCGACCACGGCGTCGGCGATGCGGGAGCAGAACAGCTCGACGTAGTCGCGCGGCTGCATCACGCCCTTCTCGGGCACGCGGTAGACGAACGTGCACATGATGTCGTGCGGGTGATAGCCCTCCTCGCGGGCGTCCACGAGCACGGGCGCGGTGTGGGTGTGGGTTGCGCCCATGAGGATTTTGGCGGGGTCGAGGTCGGGCACGCGCGGCTTCACCAGTGCCCGAATCTGTTCCAGGTCGCGCCGGCGGAAGGCAACGACATCCGCAGAGATGATCACGGCCTGGTCGAGGACGCCGTTGGCGTCCTTCGCCTCGATGGCCAGGGCGGTGGCGGAGAGAGGGTCGTTGACCCGCTTGGAGATGCGGGTGTTGAACTGGCCGCAGAGGGCCACTGGCTCGGGCGGCGTGATGTCGGCGACCGCCCAGCCGATCGAGAGCTTTCCTGCCCTGGGCGGCGGGGCCGGCTCCGTAGCCGCCGCGGCGCACGCCACCAGGCCCAACGCGAGCACCACGACACCTGTTCCTGAGACGAACATGGTCCTTCTCCTACATCAAGCCCCGGGAAGAACTGCCTAAAGGCAGGACTCCGAACGGGCCTCTCCTTGTTTGGAGTCCTGCCTTCACGGCCTGTCGATTTAGTCGGGCCGCAAGTCCATAAGTACTTGGCACACAAGGACTTATGCATTCCAGGGCCAAAATCCGTAAGTCGCTATTTGGCAAGCACTTGCGGCTTTTCGGGTCTGGTAAATCGACAGGCCGTTCAGGCAGTCCTCTCACTGGTTGACAGGGCCTCACTTTGCGAACGAGACGAGCGAGCCATCCTGGAGCGACACGAAGATGCGGTCGGCGGCGACCGCGATGCCGGCGAA
Organism: Planctomycetota bacterium; assembly: GCA_016872855.1. Classification (GTDB taxonomy): domain Bacteria; phylum Planctomycetota; class PUPC01; order DSUN01; family DSUN01; genus DSUN01. Next base: position 10,505 of record VGYV01000146.1, on the reverse strand, counting down.
CGTGGGCGGGGCGCTGAGCAGGAACTCCGCCAGCTTCTTGCCGTCCGTGGCCGAGGCGATCCAGAGGAAGCCGCTCGGCTTGTCGGGAGCGGCGCCCTTCACCCGCCCGGCGAATATGGCGGCGTTGCCCGCCAGGGCCATGGCCTCGACCCGGTAGCCATCGCCGAGGGCGACCTTCCAGCCCTTTGGCGGCGGGGCCTTCTCATCCAGATCGCTCGCTGGCTTCTGCGGCCCCCGCGGCGTCGCGGCGGAGGGGCTGACGATGAGGGCGTCGTTCCACGCCAACAGGTCGGCCCGCACGTCGCCGCAGGCGAAGGCGTTGCCCGCGCGGCGCTTGCCCAGGCGGGTCCACGTGCCGTCGAGCAGGCCGCCCTGGGATGCGCCCTTGGGCACGGGGGCCTTGAGGTCGGGGGCGCCCGTCTTGGGGTCAATCGGCACGTGCTGCCAGAGCAGCTTGCCGTCGGCCACGCGCAGCAGGTCGTTCTGGCGGAGCGGGCCGGGGCTGACGGCTTTGCCCCACAGGACGCTGCCCGTCGCGGGGTCGAGTGCGGCGACTGCGATGCCGCCGTCCGATTCGCTCGTGCGGCCCGCGTTGGCGATGAGCACACCCTCGTGGACGAGCACGGTGCCAACCGCGGGCCAGACGGATTCGACGATGCCATAGGCCACCATCCGCCGCTCCCACGGAGCGATGCGGGTGCGCCACGCTAGCACGCCATCCTTGGCGCGCAGGGCGTAGACGTAGCCGTCGTGGCAGCCGAACACGGCCAGGCCGCGATGGAGCGTGGGCGGGGTGTCAATGCGGCTGCCCGCCGAATAGGTCCAGGCCGGCTTGCCCGTCGCCGCGTCGTAGGCGACGATCTGGCCCGCGTCTGTCTTCGCGGCGAGGACGAGGCCGTAGGCTACTGCGGGGGCGCTCAGGGGCGCCTCGAGCCGCGAGCGCCACGTGGCCCCCAGCAGCCCCTCGCCTGGCGAGGCGGCGGCGACCTTCCAAGCCTCCTTGAGCCCTTCCTCGGGGAGCTTGACGGCGGAGCCGCTCGAGCGCTCGGCGTCGTGGAGGAAGAGCGGCCAATCGGTCACGGCGGGCGACGCTTCCTCAACGGCGTTGAAGGCGGGGCCTTTCTCGACGGGCCGCGAGCTGCCAGAATCCGCCGCGTTCGGCCACTCGCCCGACGGCCCCATCGCGAGGAACCCATAGACGTGGCCTGGGGAGCAGCCGCAGTTGTTCTGCGCGGTGTAGAACATTCCGTTGGCGGGCACCATGCCCTCCATGCAGCCGCCGCGAGCGCCCGTGTACTTGGCCCCTTCGGCCTTGCCTTTGGCGGGATCGTTGTCGGGCGGGAGCTGCACGTAGGCGCAGCCGCGGCTCTGGGTGAGGATGTCGTTTACGATGGTCGAGGGGGTGCAGCCCTGGCCGCCGATGCCGTGGGCCAGGTTGCCCTTCACCTCGCCGGTGAGCGGGTCGTGCTTCTTCCCGCCCACCCAGAGCAGGCCGTTGACCAGAGGCGTCCAGTTCCCACCCCCCGTCTGCCACAGCAGCTTGCCGTCCTTTGCGGAGAAGACGAGGACCGAGTTGGCCTTGCGGCGGCACACGACCACGTAGCCCGGGCCGGCGTTGTTGAGCTGGAAGTCGGCCTCGGGGCCGAACTTGCTGCACGCGACGCGCCAGCGCTCCTTGCCGTCCTGGAGGCCCACGGCCACGAGGTCCCGGTCGGTCGGCGGGTTCCCCGTCTGAACCGTGCCGTAGAGCACGCCGTCCGCGGCGACAATCATCTCGGCGGCGATGGGCAGCGTCCACTTCGGCTTGCCGCTCGCCGCCTCGTAGGCCTCGAGCGTGCCAACCCCGCCCTTGGCGATCCAGGTGGACCACAGTGAGGGCTGGGGCTTCGGTTTCTCCTTCTCCTTGTCCTTCTCCTTGTCCTTGCCAGCGTCCTTCTGCTTCTCGCCCTCTTTGGCTTTGGGCTCGGGCGGCTTGTTGAAGCTGTCCCACGGCGCCAGCGAGAAGTCGCGCCCCTCCCAGCACGCGGTGACGACCAGGCCGTCGGCGAGCAGGATGCGGTTCGGGGCGTACTTGTTGGGCAGCGTGTAGACGATCTGCCCCGTCGCGCCGTCCACGGCGATCAGCTTGTCCCTCTTCACGGCGTAGACGCGCGTGTCGTCGGCCACGAGCGGCCCGGCGTTCACCCACGTCAGGTACGAGCCGTCGTCGGTCGTCTCGCAGTTGATCTTCCAGAGCGGCAGGCCGTTCCAGGCGTCGCGTGCGACCAGGTAGTGGGGCTTTTCGCGGAGGCCGAGGTTTTCGAGCTGGGTCGAGCTGAGGGTGTAGCAGCGGCCGCCGGCGACCACCCAGCCGCGCACGCCGGCCCAGCGGACAAGGTTCATTGGCACCCCGTCAATCCAGCGGAAGCCGAATGGGAAGCGGAACACCTTGTCGTTCGACACCATATTGCCGTCGGGGCCGTGGAGCGGGTGAGTCCAGTCGTCCATCTCCTTGGGCCGTGGCTTCACCGTCTTGGTCCACTTGCCGCCTTCGAGGACACAGAGCGCGCCGCCTGGGGCGAGGACGCGGAGCATCTCCACGCGGGCGATGCCGGCAGCGAGAAGGGCGGCCGCATCCTCGACCACGACCAGATTGGCGAGATCGTTCAGGTAGGGCAGCGTGTTGACTTTCAGATGCTCCACCATCGCGCGCCCCGCGAGGCCCTTAGCCTCGATGGCCTTGCGGGCGCGGTCGGCCGCCGCGTTGTCCAGTGCAAGGCCATGCACGACCAGCCCCTGCTCGGCGAACGCGGCCGTGAGGCCGGGAGCCTCCGTGCGTCCGCAGCCCAGGTGGAAGGCGAGGCCCGCCTTCACCCCTGCCGCCTGCACGATCTCCTTCGCCGCCGCGTCGTCGCCCTGCCCGAGGGCGAGCGATGGCCCCGAGGAGGCGGCGGCCAGACCAAGTGCGATGCCCCAAACAGCCAACGGACGCCGTGTCACTGCATTCTCCTAACGCGGCCCGAGACGACGCTTCATGGCCCCTTCTTTCACAACAGGTTCCCCGCCTGGGCAACGCCACCGCCCGGCATTGTATGCAGCGGCCAGCCGCGCGCAAGCGCCGGCGCGGGCGGCGCAGGAGAAGTGAGGGAGGCCTTCCTGCGCCGGCCCCGAACTTGCGCCCCCTGACACGGCGAGGGGCACGAGATTGACGGAATGGCGATTCCCTGCTTCTCACAGCCCTTTTCCCTCGCGCATGGCGGCCTCGACGGCGTCGAGGTCGAGGGGGGCGGCCACGGTGAGGTTCTCGATGCCGGACTCGGTCACGGCCACGGTGTCCTCGCAGCGGATGTAGACCTTCTCCTCGGACACCCACAGTTGCGGGTCCACCGAGAAGACGACGCCGGGTCGCAGGGGCTGGGCGCGGTAGCCGCCGTCGTCGTGGACGGCCATGCCGACCGGGTGCGACAAGTGGCCCTTGAACTCGAGGGCGCGCCGGGCCGCCGCTTCGTAGATGGGCTTCGAGAACCTCGTGCGCTCGACCACCTTCGCCATCGCCGCGGCCGCCTCGGCGTGAATTTCGTCCGCGGTCCGGCCTGGGCGAATGAGGGGCAGGAGGGTCTTGTGGTACTCGACCATGAAGCCGTACAGCTCGCGCTGCCAGGGGGCATACGTGCCGCCGACGGGCCAGATGCGGCCGATGTCGCTCGTGTAGTAGTGGTAGTCGGGCGCAACGTCCATCAGCACGATGTCGCCGTCCCGCATCACGGCGTCGTTGCGGTTGTAGTGGCCGTGCCACATGTTGGGTCCGGAGGCGATGATGGCAGCGTAGCCCTCGCCGCGGGCGCCGTGGCGGACGAAGAGGCCGACCGCGATGGCGGCCAGCTCCCGCTCGACCATGCCCGGCCGCGTGGCCCGCATGGCCTCGGCGACGGCCAGCGCCGTTAGCTCGCCCGCGCGGCGGAGCAGGGCGACCTCCCGTGTGCTCTTGACGGAGCGGAGGGTGTCGAGGGTGGGCGAGAGGTCGCGGACCTCCAGCTTCGGCAGACGCGTCCGCAGCAGGGCGATGAGGTGCTGCTCGCGGCTGAGGCGGCCATCCCACGGGTCGCTCGCCGCGGCCCGCTCGGCGTGGAGGAGCGAGCCGCGGCTGGCCGTGCGGCCCTCGGCCGGGCGGAACGAGGTGTAGAGCACAGTCGCCTGCTGTAGGTGGCCGGCCAGCGCCTCGGGAGGGTGGACGCTGTCCACACCCGTCAACTGCTTCACCAGGTCGGCGTCCTCGGCGGCGAGGGACGGGCCCTCGGCCGCGGCCTGTTCCGGGCGGTGGGGCAGGAAGAGCCGGGTCTTGCGGCTCCGCCCGTCGAGGAGCAGATACGCATGCGGCACCTCGACGCCGCAACAGTAGTAGAACTCGTTCGACTGGCGGAAGATCTCCATCCCGCCCTGTTGGGGCGCGCCCTGGAGCAGGGCGTGGGCCTCGGGCCCGATGGCGTCGAAGATCTTCGCCCACCGCTCCTGAAACTCCTCGGGTGGGAAGTCCGTCTGGAACAGCGTTGCCTCGTTCACGGTTGCTTCGGCCATGCTTTCTCCTCTTGCTTCCACCATTCGATGAGCCGCGCGCACTCCTTGCGCCACACGTCGCTGCGGTTCTGGATGACGTGCGCGCGGCCGCCACGCCCGAAGGGGGTGGAGACGGTCCGCCTCTCGAAGTCGTAGCCGGTGAGGGCGGCGATCTCCGTCACGGCCTCGCACGCGGCGCGATAGGCATCATCAAAGGGCTGGTTCTCGCCCCGCGGCGCCCGCTGGGCGAGCTTCATCAGGGCCGGCACCGCGGGCCGCCATTTCAGTCTCGCCAGGACGCCCGCGCAGATTGCCGCGTTCTCAAGCTCCTTGTCCTCCAGGCCGGCCAGGAGGACGGGGGCGGTCCACGGCTCCGCAATGTCCGCCAGGCCAGCGTAGAGCATTCTCCTCACGTCGGGGGCCTCGTCCGACGCGACCTTTCTGAGCAGCGGCAGGTCGGCCTCCGTGATGCCCATTCTGCGCAGGCCGTTCACGGCGGAGATGCGAACGTTCACCTCGCCGTCGGCGACTCCAGCGACGAAGATGCGCCGGAGGACCTCCGCGGACTCCTTCGAGGCCTGGTACGCCAGGAGGGCGATGCCGTGCTCGCGCAGCCGCTTCGGGCACTCGGCCTTGCCCACGCGCTCGGCCAGCCACTCCGTCATCCAGGGCTCGAGGGGCTGGACGCCGTTGTGGGCCTCGCGGCTCGAGTCATCGTCGTTGGCGAGGGCCTCGAGGAGGAGCAACTGTGCCCGGCGCCTGAGCTGGGGCGATGCCTTGGAGCCCCTGCTGTTGAGCGCGCGGGCCGCGTACACGCGGGTGAAGCGGTCGGGGCTGTCGAGCAGCCCCTCCAGCGCGGGCACCCCGAACCGCTCGTTCGCCGGGAGCGCGAGGGCGGCCCACATCCGCCGCCAGTTCTCCTTGTGCGTGCGGACCACCCCGATGAGCAGCTCCACCTCAGCCTTCCCCAGCGATGGGCCGTCGAGGGCCTGGAAGGCGGACATGGGCAGCTCGGGGTCGCGCGACCCCGCGGCGATGGCGATCAAGTCGGCTGAGGAGAACAGCCTCTTCAGCTCCTTCGGGAGCCAGCCGACCTCGGGCTGCCAGGCGACGCCTCCCCATTCCTTGCGCATCTGGGCGATCTTCGCCAGGAGCTCCCGCAGCCCGCCCTGTGCCTCTTTGGAGAGGCCGGGGATGGCTGTGGGGTCCTCCGCCTGCCCCTCCCCTCCGCGCAGCGGCGCAGGGAGCATGAGCAGGAGCGCAGCTACGCCCGCGAGTCGCTGCACCATTCTCATTCCGGCGCCCCCTACACGACGTGAGGAGACAGCGCTGGCCCCGAGACGGGGGGGCTGTCGGGAATCACAACGTTGCTGCGAATATAAGGCATGTTGCCCAAATGGTCAACTCGTTGGGAGTCCCGCCTTCAGGCGGTCTTGTCCCGCCCCAGTCCGCCTAAAGGTGGGACTCCGAACGGGGTTGATCCCCTGAACTGGGTTTGGGCAGCACGCCGTATGGCCGGGACCCCGCCGCGGCACAAGCGGGGCGCGGCGTGAAACTTTCCGGGGAATGTGTATAATGCCGGACATGTGCGGCAGGCGCGGCCGGCGCGCCGCGAGGTGTTTCCACGCCTCCCCTGAAGGGGCGTTTCGCTTGTTGGACCGGGAGAGATGACAGAGGACGTTTGCAGCCTCCTGCGGGTGCTGCCCGGGCCGCTGAAGCTGGCCCTCGTGGCGCAAGGCATCCCCAGGGAGAAGGTGCTGCTGGCGACGGATTCGGACCTGGACGCCCAGGGGAACTACGCGGAGCAGTGGCTGGTGATCACTGCGGACCGCGTGATGGCGTTCGCGCTGGACGCGGACGGGGTTCACCCCTGCCCGAGCTTCGCGGTGAAGGACATCACGGCGGCCCAGGCCGACGCGCGGGTGGGCAGCGGCTTCCTCCAGGTGAAGACGGCCGACGGCTGGGTCAACGTCATCCGCTTCTCCAACGCCCAGGCCGGCAAGTTCACCAAGGCCGCCAGCAAGTTGCGGAGCATGCTCCGCGGTACGCCCCTGGTGTGCACGGCGGCGGACGACGCGGACATCCGCCGCTGCCTGAAGTGCAAGCGGATGCTGCCCGAGGGCACGTCCGCCTGCCCCCGCTGCATCTCCAAGCGCCACGTCTTCGGCCGCTTCTTCAAGCTCATGCTCCCCTACTGGCCCTACGCCACCACGGCCATGGTCCTCGTGGTCGTGAGCATCGGGCTCAACCTGGTGCCCCCTCAACTCACGAAGACGCTGGTGGACAACGTGGTGGGGGACAAGGCCGCGACGAACCCCGTCCCCCGCTGGTTCGCCTGGCTCTCGCGGCAGTTCCAGGCCCACACCCCGGTGAGTTGGCTCCTCCTCCTCGTCCTCACCCTCGCGTCCACCCAAATCCTCCAAATCCTCGTCGGCATCCTCAAAGGCCGCCTCTCCACCATCATCGGCAACCGCATCAGCTACGACATGCGCCTGCGCCTCTATCGCCACCTCCAGTCCCTCTCCGTCCGCTACTACGACAAGAACCAGGTCGGCTCGCTCATGACCCGCGTGGCGCACGACGTGGAGGAACTCCAGGGCTTCATCTGGCAGGTCACGAGCGGCTTCCTCCTCAACATCCTGATGATCGCCGGCGTCCTCGTCATGCTCTTCACCCTCAACTCCACCCTCGCCCTCTACGTCCTCATCCCCGTCCCATTCGTCCTCGGCTCCACCTACGTGTTCTGGCACTACATCCTGCCCCGGCACTACCGCTACTGGGACAGCCGGTCCAAGATCGCCAACGTCCTCTTCGCCGCCCTCTCCGGCGTCCGCGTGGTCAAGGCATTCGCACAAGAGGGGCGGGAGTTCGACCGCGTCCGAGGCTACTGCGACCGCCTGCGCGGCGCGCGGCTGGGGGTGGACATCGCTTCGACGACCTTCTACCCCGTCGTGAGCTTCGTCTTCAGCCTCGGCGGCCTCATCGTCTGGTACGCAGGCGGCCGCCACATCCTCGAAGGCCACACCATCACCCTGGGCGAGCTCATGGCCTTCCTCGGCTACCTGGGCATGTTCTACGGCCCACTCAACACCCTCATGTCCCTCTCCCAGTGGCTCACCTCGTTCACCACCCAGGCCAACCGCGTGTTCGAGGTGCTCGACACCGAGCCCGAGATACAGGAGGCCCCCGACGCGGTGGCGCTCGACATCAAGGGCGCCATCAAGTTCGAGGGCGCCGTCTTCGGCTACGACCCGCACGTCCCCGTCCTCAAGGGCATTGACGTCGAGATCAAGCCCGGCGAAATGATCGGCATCGTCGGCCAGAGCGGCTCCGGCAAGACCTCCTTCGTCAACCTCCTCTGCCGCTTCTACGACCCCACCGAGGGCCGCATCACGATTGACCGCACCGACCTGCGCAAGATCAAGCTCAACTCGCTCCGCAGCCAGATCGGCCTCGTGCTCCAGGACGCCCAGCTCTTCAGCGGCACCATCCTGGAAAACATCGCCTACGGCCGCCCGGACTCCACCGTGGAGGAAATCTTCGAGGCATCGAAGGCCGCCAACGCCCACGACTTCATCGTGCGCATGCCCGATGGCTACGACACACGCCTGGGCGAGCGCGGCGCCGGCCTCTCAGGCGGCGAGCGACAGCGTATCTCCATCGCTCGCGCTCTCCTCTTCAACCCCAAAGTCCTCATCCTCGACGAAGCGACGTCCAACGTGGACACCGTGACCGAGCGGGAGATACAGAAGGCCCTGGACGCCCTGACGAAGGGGCGGACCACCATCGCCATCGCCCACCGCCTCTCCACGCTCCGCAACGCCGACCGCATCCTCGTCTTCGAGGAGGGAAAGATCGCCGAGGTCGGAACCCACGAGGACCTCCTGGCCCGCGACGGCCTGTACACCAAGATGGTGAAAATCCAGACCCAGCTCACCAAGGACAAGGAGAGCGTGGACGACGTCCGCGCCCTGGCGAGCGAGGAGGCCGACAAGAAGGCGAAGAGCAAGGGCTGACGCAACAATCGTCCTCGTCCCTCGTCCTCGTCCGTCGTCCTCGAACTCCTCTCCCTCGAGTCGAGAGAATCGAGGACGAAGGACGAGGACGAGGGACGATTACGACAGGGACACCGGGGGACGTAAGAAATGGCTGAACGCTACGAAGGCATCCGCTACCTGGGGCCAACCGACATCCGCTTCCACGTCACTGGCCTGGGCCAGCTCCGCGCCACGCTCGCCGACGGCACGGAGCTCGCCGAGGTCCTCATCTACCGCACCCTGCCCATCTCGGACCCCGACCGCTACATCTCTGTCCGCTCCGGCGCCACGGCCACCGAGCAGCGCGAGATTGGCCTCATCCGCACCCTCAGCTCCATGGGACCCGACCAGCGCCGACTCCTCAAGGAGGCCCTCGACCGCCGCTACTTCATACACCTCATCACCGAAATAAAGTCCCTCCGCGAAGAGTTCGGCTACCTCTACTGGGAGTGCGAGACCGACAAGGGCCTCCGCCATTTCCCCACCGCGCGCTGGGACCAGAGCAAGTGCGTCCACGCCGGCGACGGCTGCCACATCATCACGGACGTTGACGGCAACCGCTACGAAATCCGCGACATCGAGAAGCTGGACCTCGACAGCCGCACCCGCTTCCGCCGATACATCTATTGGTAGGCAGCGATGGCTCACGGCCATTCGGAGCAGGTCCCGTTCGTAGTGCGGCCTTCAGGCCGTAGCGGGCCAGGATATGGGCTGAAGCCCGCACTACGAGCCGGAGCACTGTTCACCCGCTGCCCGGCCAACCCCATCGTCACGCCTGGCCTCTTCCCCTGGCGGATGGCCACGGTCTTCAACCCAGGGGCGCTCTACGAGGACGGGCGCTTCTTCCTCTATGAGCGGGCCGCGGGCTCCCTCAGGCCCTTCATCTGCTCCATCGGCATGCTGGAGAGCGAGGACGGGGTCCGCTTCCGCCACGTCTCCGACCAGCCCGTCTTCACCCCCGAAATGGCCGGGAGCAAGCACGGCAGCGTCCAAGACCCCCGCGTCGTCCGGATCGGCGACACCTGTTACATGACTTTCGCCTTCCGCCCCTACGCCTGGTGCTGCAATCCAACCGGCCTTGGTGTGCCCGAATCGCACCAGCCCGACATCCCAGGGGTGCGCTTCACCCCCGAGGAGAACCAGACTCGCTCCGGCATCGCCGTCTCCCGCGACCGAGTCCACTGGGAGTTCGTCGCCTGGGCCACGCCGCCCGAGCTGGATGACCGCGACGTGATCCTCTTCCCCGAGAAGATCAGCGGCCGCTTCGCCATCCTCCGCCGCCCCCTCAAGTTCGTCGGCACCGACACCGCCCACGGCGCCGACCTCCCCGCCATCCGCATCAGCTTCTCCGACGACCTGCGCACTTGGACAGAGCCCGAGGTTGTCGCCCTCCCCGAGCAGCCCTGGGAGGGCAACCGCATCGGCGGCTCCACCCCGCCCATCCGCACCCCCGCAGGCTGGCTCGTCCTCTACCACGGCGTCGAGGACCTCCATCCCCCCACCCGCCGCGTCGTCTACCGCCTCGGCGCAATGCTCCTCGACCTGGCCGACCCCCGCCGCGTCCTCGCCCGCACCCGCCGCCCCATCATGGAGCCCGAAGCCTACTACGAACGCTTCGGCCTCCTCATCCCCAACGTCATCTTCCCCACCGGCAACGTCGTCAAGGACGGCCTCCTCTGGCTCTACTACGGCGTGTGCGACACCGCCATCGCCCTGGCCACCGTCCCCCTCGACGAGCTGCTGGCCCACCTCCTCGCCGAGCGCCCATAGGCGCTGCTCTACTACGCCGCCAATCCCCCCGCCCCTGGATCTGGCGGACTAAATAACTCGCCACGATTTCGACTCGATATTCGCAAATCGTGAGCTGGCAATGTGTTGTGGAGCCGTGTAGAATTAGCCCCCACTGGGTGTATGTTGGTTTCCGACCACCAGTGG
>VGYV01000145.1 GCA_016872855.1 Planctomycetota bacterium | reverse complement strand
AACAAGGAACGAACGCGTTCGGAGTCCTGGCTTCAGCCAGTCTTTGGCTTCCGAGCACGGCCCGAGTTCGGCGAATTCGGCTTTCCGCAACAGAAACTAGATTGGGACTCTAGCCTGGTACCGAGGGGGACGATCTGCCCCGAAACACTCTTGCGGAGGCAGCAGCCATGTGTAGGCATTGCACGCGGCGGCAGTTCATCGGGGGGGCCGGGGCCATCGGGGGGATGGCGCTGGCGGCGGGTGGGTTGGCGGCGGGGGGCGAAGGTCCGCCCCCGTCGCGCGAGCCGGCGGCCAAGGTGCGCATCTGCGCGATCGTGGCCGGCACGCCGGCCAGCCAGAGCTGGTGCGTTCCCCCGGCGAGGATCGAAGAGGCGAGGAAGCGTCTGGCCGAGGCGGAGAAAAACCTGGGGAACGTGGAGTTCGTCGTGGGCCAGGCGAGGAACGCCGAGGAGACCGCACGGCTGCTGGAGAAAGCGGGTGCCGACGCGCCCGTCCTGGCGATCAGCGCGAGCATCTTCGGCCTTAACCAGGGCGTCATGCAGGTGGTCTTCCAACAGCGCCGGCCGGCGGCGGTGTTTCACTTGCCGGCCATCGGCGGGCACGATTGGTGCCTTGTGCCGCGGTGGCTCGAGGAGGGCCATCGCGTCACGCTGTTCAACACGACCGACTTCGGGGACCTCGAGCGTGCGGCGGCGCTGTTGCGGGTGCCCCCGCTGCTGCGGCAGAGCCGCGTGCTCGTCTCGCCGCCGTTCAAGGGCACGCCTGAGTCCTTCGCGCCGGCCCAGGTCAAGGAGCGGTTGGGGGTGGAACTCGTGCCCATTCCCGACGGGCGCTACGACGAGGTGCTGGGGGCGGTGGACGCGAACGCGGCGGAGGCCGACGCCGAGCGGTGGATCAAGGGGGCCAAGAGGATGGTGGAGCCGAAGCGCGAGGACGTGGTGAAGGCAGCGCGGGCCGCCCTGGCGCTGGACCGACTCATCGCGGATAACAGGGCGCAGGGGCTGTGCGTGGGGACGTGCATGCGCTGGCTCCTGCGCGGCTTCCCCTGCCTCGGCTTCTCGCGGCTCAACGGGCGGGGTATTCCTGCTGCGTGCGACGGTGACGCCGACTGCGTGTTGACCATGCTGATCCTCCAGCACGCCTTGAATCGGGCTGGGTTCCTCGGCAATGCGGCTGGGGTGGACATGGCGAGGAACGCCTTTCACCTCGCGCACTGCTCGGCCCCGCTGAAGATGGAGGGACCCGACGGCCCCGAGGCGCCCTATCTGCTGCGGCGGCACGCCGAGGTCCGCGGCGGCGCCGTGCCAGAGGTTCACTATCGCATCGGGCAGAAGGTCACGTTCACGAAACTGGTCCACCTCGACGCCCTGCTTGTGTTCACCGGGAAGATCATCGAAGTCCCAGAGGTCCCGGACGGGACGGAGCGTGGTTGCCGGACGGAGCTCGTGGCGGAGGTGGCCGATGCGGCGAAGCTGTTGTTCAACTGGGGCGGCGGCGCGCTCGGCAAGAGCGGGAAGGACTACTATGCCTCCCTGCACCGCGTGGCCTACTACGGCGACCACACGCAGAGCATCCGCCACCTGGCCCACCTGATGGGGCTGCGGGTGGTGGAGGAAGGGTAACAACAAGGCATGATTGAGGGCAAGATGATCCCGAGCCGGACCAGGATCATGGCCCATCGTGCCTCTTCTTCGGCTGCTCCCGTCTCCCATCATTTTGCCCGGAATCACTTTGCCGCCGGGTCTTGGCCGCTGGCTTGTGGGGCGGGAGGACCTGCGGGCGTGTCAGAGGCGTGTGGAAGCCACGCAATGGGAATCTCGGCTTCGACCTCTCGGAATTCGGGGTCGCCTGTGACGATGCGACCGCCGCGGAGCTTGGCGAGGGCGGCGGCGAAGCAGTCGGCATAGGACATTTTCTTGGTGGCCTTGAATGCGGCGGCTTCCTTGGCAAGCGGAACGTCGGCAGGGAGCATCTGAATCGGCAGCTTCGCCAGTACGGCATCGAGTTCGGGGAGCTTGCCCAGGCCGTGCCTTCGTTGGGTGGTGTGGTAAACCTCGCCGAGGTTGACGGAACACATGAGGAGCTGCGGGCCGCCCTGAGTCGCCTCGGAGAGCATCTGGCGGACGAGCAGACAGCCCGGCTCTGCGTTCAGGTAGGCCATGAGGGCGTGTGCATCGAGCACGTTCACCACTTGCTGTCCTCCCTCTCGCGGTCGTGGGCCCGCTCGGCGAGAAGCTCTTGACAGAGGGACCCTTTGCCCTTGAGGATTCCCATGAACTGATCGAAGTACTCGGGCGACAGGGGGCGCAGGACGATCTCGTCTCCCCGCTCTTCCAGGACGAGCCGCGTGCCTTTCGTGATGTTGTGGCGACGGCGGACCTCGGCGGGGATGACGAGTTGGCCCTTCGACGTGACCTGTGCAGTTAGCATTCCCTGTCCTCCTTCTCGCGTTCCTCGGCGTGCTCCGCGATGGTCTCCTCGCAGAGCGAGGGGCCGCCGGCGAGGATGCCTGCAAGGCCCTCGTAGTACCCGCGGGTGGCCGGCTGGATGATGGCCGCGCCGCGGTCCTCCCGGATGATGAGGGGAGTGCCCTTGCGGAGTCCGAGGCCCTTGCGGATGCGCGCGGGGATGACCACCTGGCCCTTGGAACTCATTCTTGGTGTCGCCATTGCCGAGCTCCTACCTGCAACCAGGAGTATAGCGCCGGAGCGAGCGTAAGTCAAGTCCCGGAGGTAAGAGGTCCCCTCCCGGTAAGACACCCGGATGCTCTTGACTCGCGCCCCCAGAGCGCGCAAAAGGGCGCGAGTCAAGACACACGCCTCGTTCGGCATCGGACGCGATGTTGTAAGCGCTTGAATGATAGGCACTTGTGGAGGGTTGCCGCGGCCGGGTGGGTTCCTCTTGACTCGCGCCCCCTAGCGCGTAGGGGGGCGCGAGTCAACTCAGAAGCTCCAACGTCACGTGGTGGGCACGGCGCTCGTGGTCGGAGGAACGGCGGTCTGGCCTCAGTTGGGCCGCTCGATGAGGAGAACTGGACGGATGATGCCGCCGAGGAAGAGTTCGGTGATCTTGGAGTGGTCCACGCGGACGGCGATGAGGTTGTCGCCTGGCTTGGCGGCGGCGGTGATGTCTATCTCGAAGGGGGCGCGCTTCTTGCCGACCTGGGTCTCCTTGCCGTTGATGTAGACGATCGGGCTGCCGTCAACCTCTGTGAAAAAAAGCACAAGCTTGCCGTGCTTCTCGGGGACATGGAAGCGGGTGCGATACCAGAGGATGGTCTTCTCGTCTGGGAGGCCCTGGGCGTCGAGGGTGTTGGAATAGGTGGCCACGGTCTTCCACTGGGAGTCATCGTGGTCGGGCTTGACGTAGCCTTTCGGGACTCCTTCCTCTTCCTTGTCGTAGGCGAGGCGCCACTGGTCTGGGAGGACGGCGAGGACTTTGGCGGGCGGGGCGGTGGCGGCGGCGCCGGCCTCGACGTGGGTGCCGACGAAGCGCTTGAGGTAGTTGAGGGTGTAGTGGTTGCCGTAGCCTTTCTTGTATTCGACTTCGTTGCGGGCGTAGAGGGCGTCGTAGAGCTTCTTGGCCAGGGCGAAGTCGCCCCTGTTCATCGCGTCGCGAAGGGCGATGAACTCGGCGGCGTTCTTCCAGCCTTGAGCGTGGAGTGCGACCCGGGCGGAGAAGGCAGGGTCGCCCGTGGCGGCTTCCGCTGCTTGGTCGAGGAGGGCCTGGGTCTTGGCAAGGAAGTCGAGGGTGTAGACGAGGTGGACGGCGAAGAAGCAGCCGGCGTGGCATTTCATCTTGTCGAAGGCGTCGTCAATGGCCATCCAGTACTGCTTCATCAGGGGGCCGGCCCTGGGGCCGTAGAAGCGGGCGAAGTAGTCGTCCATGATCGCCGCGGCATCGGCTTGGGGGCTGTAGGCCAGGCGGATGCTGAGGTAGAGGTGGGGGCCGTAGATTTCCCAGTTTTCGAGGGATTCGAGGTTGACGCCGACGCAGCCCTTGGCCTTGAGGAAGGGGATGTCGTGCTTCCAGACGGAGTACATGAAGAAGGGGACGCAGCACTCGGCGAGGTTGAAGTTGTAGGTTCGGTAGCCGATCTTGGAGGCGACGGCGGCCCAGCCGTCGAGGAGGGTGGCGAGTTGGGTGCGGCTGGGGCAGTCGGGGTGGGCGATGCGGTGGTAACGGCAGTAGCGGATGGGGGCGACCCAGACGGCGACGTTGGGCGGGAGCTTCTCCTTGCGGGTGGGCGGCTGCGTGTAGTCGGCGTAGGCGTAGAAGCTCAGGATGGACTCGGGGTGCTTCGCGGCGACCTGTTTGGCCAGGAAGTCGAAGAAATCGCAGTAGCGGTTGGTCATGTTGACCCTGCCCGAGGAGGGTTCGAGGGACTTGGGGTCGTCCTGGGCCTTGCACGCGGGGCACTCGCAGTAGGCCGTGCCGTCGGGCGGGGAGATGGAGGGGTTCGTGCTCCCGGCCTCGATTGCTTTCAGCAGGTTGTCGGCGAAGAGCTTGCGGAGGCCGAGGTTGGAGGTGCAGAGCCACTCGCTTTCCACGCGCTTGTCGAGGCGGAGGGGGAAGTACTCGGGGTGCTGGGCGAAGAGGTTCTTGCGGACGTAGCCGCCCCAGGAGTGCCCCATGCCCATGCCGAGGCCGCCGGCGCCGTTCCAGACCTTCCAAAGGGAGTTGCCGCTCCACTGGGAGCCCCAGATGGAGCGGTAGAGGAAGCCGGGCTGGTCGGCGATGTCGAGCTTGCCGATGGAGAGGGACTTGGTGCGGGGGAAGACCTCGCCGATGGGTTCGTCCATGAAGTAGCGGCATCCGAGTTCTTCGAGGAAGCGGCAGGCGGCCTTGACGGTGGCGGCGCCGCACTGGCCGGCGAGGAGGACGCGGTCGCCGTGGCAGACCACACGCATGCCTTCGTTGGTGGGGCTCTTGATATCTTCGAGCTTGAGGCCGGCTTTGAGTGCGGCGGCGCCGACGTAGATGGCGGGCTTGCCCGCGGGGCCGGCGTCGGCGATGGGCAGCTCGGCGTCGGTCATCTTCTTCACCCAATCCATGAGCACCTTGGCCGCGGCCGCATCGTCCCAGTCGGCAGCGCGCCTGCGGCCGCCCTTGTCGGGCGCGGGTGCTTTCTCTGTCACGATCACGGCGATGGGCTGGCCATCGCGGACGATCTCCATCGCGGCCGCGGCGGGCGCACTGAGGGCCATTGCAGCCGCGAGGAGTGAACGACCCGTGAGGTTGTTTCGCACTGTTCTGTCTCCGAAGGAGTTGTTGCCTTCACACAGGCGCGCTGCGCGAGGTTCTCACGTTCTTAAGAACCTCAGAACCTCACCCGGAGGGGAGCGCGGCCCTCGACCGCTTCGGGCCTTGGCGGAGCAGCGGAGCGCCAGCCGTCACCGAACGTCTTGGGTCGCACTGGAGCTTACATTACAACCGAGGCCGATGCGGGAGTCAAGTGGCTCAGCAGCGGCGGAGGAGGAGGCCCAGGCCCCCGAGGACGGGGTCGGCGGGGTCCTCTCTCCAGGTGTAGTCGCCATCGCCGATGACGTCGAGCGGGGTGAGAGGAAGGGTGCCGCCCTCTTGGGCGAACCAGCCGTTGGTGCCGCCGACGGTGGGGTTCCCGATGTCGTTGAGGACGGCCGAGAAGGCGGGCTGCGCAGGAGAGGAGAATGTCCTCTTTTCTGCCCGCGTGCGCCCGTGCAAATCCGTTATGCGGCCATGTGCCGCGAAATAGCTTTCAGCGATTCGGCTCATTGGGGCGAAGACCGCCTGAAGGCGGGACTCCAAACAAGCCGCGCTCCCGGTTCGGAGTCCTGCCTTTAGGCAGTCTTGTCCCCAGTGAGGGCGCCGCCGAATCGCTGAAAGCCATTTGGCTCCCGCGCCGCGACGCGGGTATAATGAGGGGCAATGAGCAACCGATGCGCCCTCGCTCCCACCGCAGCCGTCCTTCTCGGGCTGCTGGCAGCAGCCAGCAACGCCGCCGCGCCCACACACCCCAAGGCTGCCGCCCCCTACGCGGAGTCCCTCGACACCGTCGTCATCACCGCCGACGCGGCGCCCGTCAGCCTCGCCGGCACCGTGCTCGACACGGTGAAGAAGGGCCGCTGGTTCGGCGTCACCGCGCGCAAGGGCGATTCGCTTCGCATCCAGTTCTGGGGCGGACGCAACCTCCGCACCGGCTGGCTCCAGGCCGCCCACGCCCGCGTGTTGACCGATGCTGACGTGGAGCTCACGGCCGAGGCCCTCCGCCTGGCCAAGGGGCTCGACCCGAAGCTGGACGTTGCGGCCTGCCGCGCCCGCGTGGACGCCCTGGCCGCCCGCGTGGCCGCGGCCGCCGCCGCGGGCGCCACCCCGCGCGAGAAGGCCGAGCGCATCAGCCGCCAGCTCTTCGCCGCCGAAGGCTTCCGCTACGAGGTCACGCCCCGCACCCTCGACCGCGTGCTCGACGAGCGGCGCGGCAACTGCCTGGGCCTCTCCCTCCTCTACTTGTGCGCCGCCGAGCGCCTCGGCCTTGCCTTGCACATGCTCTCATTCCCAAACCACGCCCTCATCCGCTACGACGACGGCAAGGAGCAGTTCAACGTCGAGCCGAGCTGGGGCGGCCCGACCTTCGTGGACGACGACTACATGAAGCAGCGTTTCGGCCCCCCGCGCGGCATCGGCTGGTCGGTCCTCTCCAAGCCCCAGACCATGACGATGCTCTATGCCGACGTGGGCGCCATCCTCGGCGAGCACAAGCGCGTGGCCGAGGCCACCGAGTGCTTCGTCCGTGCCGTCGAGATCAACCCCGACTCCGGCATGGCCTACTACAACTGGGGCAACGTCCTCGCCGCCCAGGGCCAGCACGCCCTCGCCTGCGAGAAGTACTCCCGCACCACCCAGCTCCACCCCACCTTCGTGGACGCCTACAACAACTGGGGCGCCTCGCTCCACAAGATGGGCGAGCGCGAATGGGCCGCCGACAAGTTCGCCACCGCCGCCAAGCTCAGCCCCACGTCGGCCATGGTCCACCTCAACTGGGGCCTCGTCCTCCTCGAACTGGGCAAGAACGAGGAGGCCACCGAGAAGCTGTTCAAGGCCGTGCAGCTCAACCCCACCCTCAAGCCCTTCGTGGACCGGGCGCTGGGAAGGGGGCGATGATGCGACCGTCGTCGCGCCGGAGAGCATGGCCCGGATCCCCGCGGCCTGCGGCCCTGCGGCGCCGAAGCCGCTGCCGGAGCAACATTGCAGAGTTGTTCAACTCCGCAATGTTGCTGCGCCGCGGCGCCGACTCTCGCCAATGGCCTCAGGTCGGAAGAACATTGCAGAGTTGTTCAACTCCGCAATGTTACTGCGCCGCGGCGCCCACTCTCGCCAATGGCCTCAGGTCGGAAGAACATTGCAGAGTTGTTCAACTCCGCAATGTTCCTCCGCTGGCGCGCCGTCTCTCGCCGGTGGCGTCCGGGATGCCCCGCCCCTTCTCCGCCGCCGCATCTTCGATACCCTTGTCAAGGACAACTTGTCAAGGACAACTCACATGAGCCGAGCCCTCTGCGTCCTGTTGGCCGCGTCCCTTGCCATCGCTGCTCAGGAGAAGGCCGTGACACGCATCAAGCTGCTCCCGCCCGGCCCGGGCAACCCCCGCAACTCCGAGGGCGCTTTCATCACCCTCAAGGACGCCCGCATCCTCTTCGTCTACACCCACTTCACCGGCGGCGGTGCCGACAACGCCGCCGCCTACCTCGCCAGCCGCGTCTCCGCCGACGGCGGCCTCACCTGGAGCGACAAGGACGAGACCGTCGTGCCCAACGAGGGGAAGGAGAACGTCATGAGCGTCTCCCTCCTCCGCCTCGCCAGCGGCGAGATCGCGCTCTTCTACCTGCGGAAGAACGGCTGGGACGACTGCCGCCCCTACCTGCGCCTCTCGGCCGACGAGGCGAAGACCTGGAGCGAGCCCCGCCTGTGCATCGAGCCGGGCGGCTACTACGTCCTCAACAACGACCGCGTCGTGCAGCTCAAGAGCGGCCGCCTTGTCATGCCCGTCGCAAAGCACACGGAGCCCGGCGGCAAGTTCTCAGGCCACGGCGTCGTCTCCTGCTTCCTCTCCGACGACGCCGGCAAGACCTGGCGCCAGAGCACCAGCAAGCTCACGGGCGAGACGCCCAAGGGCCGCGTCGTCCTCCAGGAGCCCGGCGTCGTCGAGCTGAAGGACGGCCGCCTCCTGATGTTCATCCGCACCAACGCCGGCTCCCAGTTCCGCTCCCTCTCCAAGGACGGCGGCGACACCTGGTCGGTCGCCGAGCCCTCCAACATCATCTCGCCCCTCTCCCCCGCCTCGATCAAGCGCATCCCGAAGACCGGCGACCTGCTCCTCATCTGGAACAACCACCAGGGCATAGACGCCGCCCGCCGCGGCAAGCGCACGCCCTTCAACGCCGCCATCTCGCGCGACGAGGGCCAGACCTGGGAGCACGTGAAGACCCTCGAGGACGACCCCGGCGGCTGGTACTGCTACACCGCCGTCGAGTTCGTCGGCGACCGCGTCCTCCTCGGCCACTGCGCCGGCCAGCAGAAGACCGGGGGGCTCAACCTCACCCAGATCACCCTCTTCCCCGTGGAGTGGCTCTACAAGTGAAGCCCAAAGCCTGGATCGCCTGGAGCAGCGGCAAGGACGCCGCCTGGGCGCTCCACGTCGTGCGGCAGGCGGGCGAACTCGATGTGGTCGGCCTCCTCACGACCATCACGGGGCCCTACGACCGCGTCTCGATGCACGGCGTGCGCCGCGAGATCGTGGAGGCCCAGGCGGACGCCGTCGGCCTGCCGCTCCACAAGGTGCTCATCCCCGCCCCCTGCTCGAACGAGGCATACGAGGCCGCGATGGCGAGGGCGATGGAGACCGCGAAGTCGCTCGGCGTGAGCCGCATCGTCTTCGGCGATTTGCACCTTGAGGACGTGCGGCGCTACCGCGAGGAGAAGCTCGCCCCCACCGGCATCGCGCCCGTCTTCCCCCTCTGGGGCGCCGACACGCACCGGCTCGCCCGTGAGATGATCGCCGCGGGCGTCCAGGCCCGCGTCACCTGCCTCGACCCCCGCAAGGTACCGCGCGAGCTGGCCGGCCGCGCCTTCGACCTGGCCTTTCTCGACGCCTTGCCCGAGGGCGTTGACCCCTGCGCCGAGCGGGGCGAGTTCCACACCTGCGTCTTGGCTGGCCCCATGTTCCGCCGCCCCGTCGCCGCCTCGGTCGGCCTCACCGTCGAGCGCGAGGGCTTCGTCTTCACCGACCTGGTTCCATGCCCCACCCCCTAAATGGCTTTCAGCGATTCGGCTCATTGGGGCGAAGACTGCCTGAAGGCAGGACTCCAAACGAGCCGCTCTCCTGGTTCGGAGTCCTGCCTTTAGGCAGTCTTGTCCCCGCTGAGGGCGCCGCCGAATCGCTGAAAGCCACTTAGATCAGGGGATGGAGGGCACCTCACAGGTGCCAGGGCTCGCGCATGGGCTGGTCCACGAGGCGGTTGGCCGCTTCGTCGCCCATAATCTGCTCGGCGACGGGGTCGAACCGGATCTTCCGCCCGACGCGGATGGCGATGTTGGCGAGGTGCATGGCCGTGATGCCGCGGTGGGCGGCTTCGGCGTTGCCGCCCGCCTGCTTGCGGGTCTTGATTGCCTCAGCGAACGTGATGAGCGGCTCGGGGTTGGGCAGCTCGGCGAGCTTCTTGCGGCCCTCCTCGTCCAGGTCCTTCGCGCCAACCTCTTTGCGCGCAGCGGGCCGGTCGTACTTCTGCCCCCACTTGCCGTTCTCGATGACGAACTTCAACCCGTCGGCATAGGTCAGCTCCACCCAGCCCCAGGGGCCGACGGCGTCGTCGTGCGCGGGCGGGGCATAGGGCTCGGCCTCGACGGGCGCCGTGTCGTCTTTCGCAAAGGCCCAGGTGAACGGGTCCATGCGGTGGGCGCCGAAGTTCGTCAGGTCGCCCCCCTCGTAGTCCCAGTAGAAGCGGTTCTTGTAGTGCACGCGGTCCGGGTGGTACGGCTTGAAGGGGGCTGGGCCGAGCCACATGTTGTAGTCCAGGTTCGGCGGCACTGGCTGGGGAGCGAGGTCCACACGGCCGACCCGCAGGGGCACGCCGCCGCGCTGGACAACGCCCTTGAGGTCCTTGAGGAGGCCGTTCTTGATGATCTTGTGCGATTCGACGCCGCCCTTGAAGCGGCCGAAGGTGCCGATCTGGAAGACCACGCCGTAGCGCTTCACCGCGTTGACCACCGCGCGGCCTTCGGCGATGAACTTCGTCATCGGCTTCTCGCAGAAGATGTCCTTCCCAGCCTGCGCCGCGGCGATGCAGATGAGCGCGTGCCAGTGCGGCGGCGTGGCGATGCACACCACGTCGAGGTCCCGCATCTCCATCAGCCGGCGGAAGTCGGTGACTTTGGCCACCTTCTCCGCCTCTTCGGGCGCCATCTTGAACGCCTTGGGGTCGGCGACGACCCGCTTGTAGTCCACATCGCAGATGGCGAGCAGGCGGGGCTGCGATAGCTTCATTGCGCCCCACGAGTTCCTTCCCTGCCCGCCGTTGCCGATGAGCGCGCCGGTCACGGTGTCGCTCGGCGGCGCCGCCTCGCCGCCGAGGACTCTTCGGGGCACGACGGCCAGGGCCGCCGTTGCCGCCGCTAGAAAGTGCCGCCGCGAGGTCGTCCTCATCGCCGCCTCTCCTGTCGCTGCCCGAAGGGGTTGCCGCGCCCGATATAGTATACCCTCGTCTGCGGCGGGTCAACCGCAATCGTGAGCTTCGTCAGGTCGTCGCCGACTTTTCGCTGCGCGATGGGGTCCCAAACGGTCGAGGCCCGGGGCAGGCGAATCGTACGGCGGCCGGGGCGCACGGAGTGGACGGCGAGGGTGCAGGAGTCGGCGAAGATGAGGTCGTCGTCCGATTCGCTGTAGACGTGAGTGCCGCTGTAGCGTGCCAGCTCGCGCAGCAACTGGGCGGGGAGCGGCACGGCGCAGGTGAAGACCGAGGTCCAGCCCCTCATCTCTCGGAGCGCTAGTCCCGCGCCGTCGCGGGCGGTCGGCCACTGGATGCCGCCGAGGCGGAAAAGGGGACATTCACCTTTTCGCCCCCTCTGGGGCGCCGTAGGCTGCTGCGCAGAAAAGGAGAATGTCCCCTTTTCCTCCCGCGGCACGAGGAGCGGGCCGTAGGGCAGCGAATCGCCATAGTCAATCCGCGAGGCCAGCCGTTCCGTGACGGGATGGTCGAAGCGGTCAATCGTCACGAAGCGGGGCGATTCCTTGCGGACGAGTTCCAACGGGATGCCGGTCAGCTCGGTGGCCGTCTCGGCGGACAGGCGGCGGCCATCCGTGATGCCGCTCGCGGGGCCGAAGATGGCGACGTTGCCATTGCGGAACACCTTCCGCCGCAGAAGCTCCAGCCGCTCCGGCGTCACACAGAAGAGATTCGGGAAGAGAAAGACCTTGTGGCAGGAGGGGAAGTCGTCGCGGGCGAGGTCATCGAAAAGGTGCAGGCGGAAGGGCACGCCGCAACGCGACAGGCCGTAGAGCCGCTGGTGGATGACGGCGAGGTACTGGTAGCCGATGGTGAAGTCCTCGTGGATGACGCTCGCGTCGTCCACCACCATCACGATGCAGGGCACCTCGCGGCGTGGCCAGCCCACGGCAGCCTCGTGAACGAGGCGACGGGCGGCGAGGACCTCCTGTATGCCGTCGTCCATGAAGAAGCTCGGGCCGCACACGTCCATCGGATAGGTGTTGTAGCCGCGTGAGAGCGAGGAGCCGAGGTTACGCCACAGCCCTGCCTTCGCCTCCTTCATATCCTTGAGGTAGTTCCAGCGGCCCTCTTCGGAGAGGGAGAGGGTGCGCTGGTCTTCCTCGACGAAGAAGAGCTTGCCGTGGGCGACGACGGAGTCGCCGATGCCCTCCCCCTCGTAGCCGAAGCCCATGCCGCGGTGGAGGTAGTCGTGCGGCGTCACGACCACGTCCAGCTCGGGCAGGTCGAGGAGGTCGGCCATGGCGAATGCGCCGCTGACAGGATGCATCGCGCCGCCGTGGGTCTGGTAGTCGCCCACCCATCGGGCGACGAGGGGCCAGCCGAGGAGGGTCTGCTTGAAGGCGTCTATGCCGGCCAGCTTGTTCGGCGCGGCGCGCTTGACGGCGGCGAGGATGGTGCGGAAGTTGCGGCCCGTCAGCTCTCGCATGTAGAGGCAGTAGTCGCGCTCGGCGGCGGTCTCGTGCGGCTCGGGCCAGTGGAGGCGGCGGGGGATGCGCTCGATCCGCTTCCCGTCGGTCGAGACCTCGGCGTGGCGGGTCTTGCCGCGCTCGTGGAAATCGCGGTCGTCGGGCACCTGGGCGGTGGCGAGCGTGATGTCGCTTCGGCCCCAGGCCGCCTGCAAGGCGCGATCCGCCCGATCCGTCCGATCCGTCCGATCCGTCGGATCGGTCCGGTATTTCCGAGCCAGGTACCCGCGAAAGCCCTTCTGCATCGCTGGGCTGCGGTCGAAGAGATAGCCGTCGCACGTCAGTTGCGTCGTGCCCTCGCCGAGGGGGTAGACCAGGTAGCCGATGACCCGCTCGCCCCATGGCTGCCTCTCGCAGAAACGCACGGTGTTCTCGATGAAGCGGCCGAGCTGCTCGTTGTAGCTCTCGGAGGCGAGCGACGCCTCGTCGTAGGCCTTGCCGAAGCTGTTCAGCAGCAGGTCGCCGGGGTGCTTCTCGCGCCAGCGCTTCGGCGGGCTGCTCCCGAAGCGAACCCAGAGCAGCGCATCGGGCGCGGCCTTGAGCACCTCGTGAACCATCTCGCCCACGTAGTGCTCGGCCTCCTCCGCCGTCACATCTGGAAACACCCCGTCATCCGTCCAGAACGGCGTCGTCCAGTAGTCATTCTCCACCCCGCCGCGGACGGGCACCATGAACACCTGGCAGCCGTTGGCAGCGAACTTGGCGATGATCTCCCGCGCCCCCTTCCACTCCATCGCGCCGCAGTAGTTGTAGCAAAAGGCGGGAATCGGCTTGCCGTCCCGCATCGCCACGGGCTTGCCGCGATATGGAGCAACACTGAATGCCGGCATGGCCGCTTCGCCTTTCTGTCATGCCGAGCCTGCCGAGGCATCTCTCTTCACTGGCCCGAGGCCAAAGAGAGATTCCTCGACTTCGCTCCGCTCCGCTCGGAATGACTGACCTGTAGACCCATCACTCCGCCATGAAGCTCAGGCGCCCGGAAACAGTCTGCTCACAGAAACTCTCCTATCCTCATTCTCACCGGCGAAAGCACCCTCGATCGCTATCAGCGGAAGCAGGCCAAAAGAAAGCCAGCGGGCCGCTCCCCATCCCCGCTTCCCGAACGGCCGCGGCGGCCTGACGCTGTCTTGAAGCGAATCATAGCGCTCGTGGGTGGGCCGGTCAACTTCAGGGGGCTCTTGACACGCACCGCGCGCCGTGATATGAGTCTCTCTCGTGGCCCACATGCCCCACGCGGAGCGCGCCATGCCCATTGGATCAGTGGACGCCGCCAGGCTCGCAACCCTCGCCGCCCTCACCGACGAGCAACTGGGGATCAGCGAGGAGGATGTCAAGATCCGCTTCGCCGTCCCTCTCCTCGAAGCACTCGGCCACACCCGCCTCCGCTTCGAGCACAAGGGCAAGGACATCCTCCTCCGGGACGGCCTGCCCCGCGGCTCCACCGTCGTCGTCGAGACCAAACGCCCCGACGCCGCGCTCGACGCCCACCTCGCCCAGCTCGACACCCACGAGCGGGCCGAAATCCGCGACTTCTTCCAGCGCAACAACTGGCCCCTTGTCCCCAGCGGCGAGTTCGGCTACGTCCTGCCACAGGCATCCGAGGACCAGGCCGCGCGGCCCCCGGTCAGGCACTGGCGAAAGCCCATGGGGCCAGAGTGGACCGACGAGGATTTCCGCCAGAACGCCACGACGTATCAGCAGCGCATTCTCGCAGGTTTCGTGCGGCTCGGGCGGCGTTCGGTCGGCATCAAGCAGATCGCCAAGGAGGTGGGCTTGAGTGCCCAGACCGTCGCCGCGGCGCTCGCTGGCTTCACGCGCCTCGCCGCCCGGTGGGGCCGGCAGACCCTCTTCGAGGTCCAGAAGGGCTCTGCCTACGAACGTCTCCGCCAGGGCCGCGTCTACACCATCGTCCAGCGCCACTGGCCCACCATCCAGCGCCTCTACCGCGACGTTGCCCCTCGCAAGCGAACCAAGAAGCCATCCACAGATTGACACAGATTCACGCAGGCAAGAAGAGGCTCACCACGGAGACACGGAGCGCACGGAGAAGACCAGCGGGCATTCGGGGCTGAGGCCAGAACCCTGCCTCAACAAGGGGAGGGGCTTCCCACGATGCGACAGCCTGTTGGAGTGCGGCGGCTCGACGCCGCTGTGGCTCGTCCAAGCGCCTCGGCGCATGACACCACCCCTGTCCACGCAATGGAGTACTACGACCTGACCCCCGATGCCGCCACAAAGACCTGACCCCGCCGCCCCTCAGTCAAGCGCCTGTGTTTCCCAGTAGGGTTTGTCGGCGGGCCCTTTGGGACCTTGGTCGAGTCTGTAGTAACCAAACCACTTATCCCACGCGCGATTGCCCCACCTACCCACGGGCCCACTGGCCGGATCGTTGCTACCCGTGTTCCTGTTACCTGTGTCATGCTCGAGCCAGCGAGGCCATGTCCCCTTCCAGGTTGGGCCAAGGCCCCGTCTTGCGTCGTAGTCAAAGCACTCCAGCTTCTTCCACGTGTCCCAGGCAGTTCCCCTATTCGTGTGGTCCCTGAATTCGCCTGCAAG
Organism: Planctomycetota bacterium; assembly: GCA_016872855.1. Classification (GTDB taxonomy): domain Bacteria; phylum Planctomycetota; class PUPC01; order DSUN01; family DSUN01; genus DSUN01. The sequence goes on along the minus strand of VGYV01000145.1, from coordinate 431 downwards.
CCAGTGATCCTTGTACAAGTGGCTTCCCGGATCGCGGTAGGATCCGTGTGAACCCAGTGCCGAGTAGATAATCGGGTGATGGGTGCCAGGAACCCAAGGCACCGGCCACGTTTCCTTCGCGCCCTCATCATGAGCGGCCAAAAACAGGCTCGGCTGATCTGAGCTCATCGAAGGCGCAAGAATCCACTTGCTCCAGACCTTCTGCCAAGTCAGGCGGATGGTGATGTGCTCCCAGTCGCCAACATGGTTGCCGAAGACCGTGTCAACCTTGGTCTTGCCCCGGTTGTAGGGATAGTAGAAGAAAGCCGCTTCAGGGTTCTTTGTGGGTAGCCCCCAGGGGTTGTGGTGACGGGGTTCACGTCGCTGGGACCGGATAGAGGTTGAGGCCGCCGCAGTGGAAGTAGATGGCCGTCTGGTAGTGCTCGCGGTTG
>VGYV01000144.1 GCA_016872855.1 Planctomycetota bacterium | reverse complement strand
CAGGACTTTCCCAACACCCGCTCACCGCCCCTGGTCACATGCGCCACTACCATGCCAGGACAGGCCCCCAGATTCAACTGCCCCGCAGGGGCCACGCCGCACGAGCGAAGTCTCGTGCGGCGCGTAGTTTCTTACTCGTTCAGGATCAGGCCGCCGACCAGGTCGGCCACTCTGCGGATGCCCTGCTGGTCAAGGATGCCGGCCAACTCGTCGAGAAGGCGTCCGCACGCGGCGGCCTCCCGGAGCAGGAGCGTGCCCACGAAGCAGGCCGTCGCGCCCGCCAGGATGAACTCGACGGCGTCGCTGCCCGTCATGATGCCGCCGCCGCCCAGGATGGGCACGCCGGCCGGCCGGGCCACGGCGAAGGTCTCATGCACCTTCAGGAGCGACAGCGGTTTGATGGCCGGGCCGGAGAGGCCGCCGAAGTTGGCCCCGATCAGTGGGCGATGAGTCCGCACATCAATCGCCAGGGCGCGGAAGGTGTTCGACACGCTGAGGGCATTCGCCCCCGCCTGGATGCAGGCGCGGGCGATGGGCGCGATGTCGGTCACGTTTGGCGTGAGCTTGGCAATGACCGGCTTGTCGGTCACGCCCCGCACGGCGGCGACCACGGCAGCCGCGGCATCGGGGTCCACGCCGAACAGGATGCCGCCCTTCTTGACGTTGGGGCAAGAGATATTCACTTCAACGGCCTGGATGACGGGCGAGGCGCAGAGCTGCTCGGCGGCCGCCGCATAGTCGTCCACCACGCTCCCTGCCACGTTGCCGATGACCACGGTCGGGGCGTCGGCCAGGCGGGGCAAGTAGTCGCGCACAACCGCGTCAACGCCGGGGTTCTCGAGGCCGATTGAGTTGATGAGGCCGGCCCCCCCCGCCGTCTCCACCACGCGGGGCGTGGGGTTGCCCAGGCGTGGCTCGCGGGTGACGGATTTCAGGATGATTGCGCCGAGCTGGCTGCTGGAGAAGCCCTCGATCCGCTCCAGCTCCTCGCCCCAGCCGCACGTGCCCGAGGCAGCCACCAGCGGGTTCCGCAGCTTCAGGCCCGCAAAGTCCACAGCAAGGTCAGCCACCCTCGACAAGGCTTTCTCTCCTCTGCTCGCCGCCCGGCAACCGGGGTCCTCTCCTGACGCGTGACCCGTGACGCGTGTCTCAGGGAAGAGGAGAAGGGTCAACGCTCTCTTCTGGGTCACGCGTCACGGGTCACGCGTCCGGGATAGGCCTCACCAGTTCACCTGCGCTGCATCAAGTACTGGCCCATCGGTGCACAGCTTCTTGTGCCCGAGCGTGCCGTCGGGCAGGCGGACCTCGACGACGCAGGAGTTGCACACGCCCATGCCGCAGGCCATGCGCTCCTCCATCGCCACCTGGCACGGGGCGCCGTGCTCGCGGGCAAGCTCGGCCACGCGGGCGAGCATTGCACGCGGGCCGCAGGCGTAGACGTTGACGCCGCCCTGCCCCCGCTTGCGCAGGAATGCTCCGAGCAGGTCAGTCACCAAGCCGCGATAGAGCTTCCCGCCCGACTCAGCGGCAAGGGCAACGACCACGCCGAGTGACTCCAGTTCCGCAGAGGTCAGGCACACGTCGGGAAGCCCCTCGACGAACGGCTCGCGGGGCAGAGACGCCCCGCCCACAGTGGTCTCGACGGGCAGGGCCTCGACGCTCTGCGCGCCGATGAAGGCATAGGTGGGGTGTCCGAGGCGGCGCAGCTCGCGGGCCAGCATCCCCAGGCCCGCCCAGCCGCAGCCCCCGGCCACGAGCGCCGCAGCAGTGCCCGCAGGCGGCAGCCGGAAGCAGTTCCCCAAAGGCCCCAGCACCTTCAGGCTCGTGCCAATCGCCAGCTCGCCCAGCCGCCGCGTGCCCTCGCCCACCTCCTTGACCAGGAGCGCCAGGGTGTCCAGAGCGCCATCGGACCGATCGGACTGATCCGACCGATCGGTCCGATAGATGCTGAAGGGCCGGCGCAGGAGGAAGGGCCGGCCGCAGCTCTCGTGCCACGCGACGCCCTCGAGCACCCGATACCCGAAGTCGGGCGAGGGCAGCAGCAGGTTGACGAATTGCCCCGGCCGCGCGGCCGCCGCGATGCGTGGGCACAGGAGGGCCATCTCAAACGTGTCGGCGGAGACCCGCTTGCGGGCCACGAGCGGCGCCACCTCATCATAGACCTGCGCCGCTCCTGAACCGCTTTCCATGCCGGCCGCTTTCTGCCGTCTGCCCTCTGCCGTCTGCCGTCTGGCCTCAGCCGCCCAGCTTGGCGGCCTCGACCACGTTGCGGAGCAGGAGCGCCGTAGTCATTGGGCCAACGCCGCCGGGCACGGGGGTGATCCAGCCCGCGACCTCCTTGGCGTTGGCGAACTCCACGTCGCCGCACGTGATCATGTCGGGCTTGCCCTTGGCGTTGAGCACGGGCTCGCCGTTGTCATCCAGGGCCTTCGGCAGGCGGTTGATCGCCACGTCTATGACGACGGCGCCCGGCTTGATCATGTCGGCTTTGATCAGCGCGCTCAGGTCGGGCTTCTTCGGCTTCTTGCTCTTCTCGGGGCTCTTCTGCCACTTCTTGAACTTCGCGGAATAGCCGTTCCACACCCCCTGCGGCTTGCCGGTGGCCACGACCAGGATGTCGCCCTGGCGGGTGATCTCGGCCAGGTTTGTCGTCGCAATGTGGGCGCAGCTCACGGTGCAGAAATGGGCGAGAAGCAGGAGGACCACCGGCTTGCCCACGATCTCGCTGTGGCCCACGACGACCGCGTGCTTGCCGTACATGTCAATGCCCGTGGAGCGGATGAGCTCAACCGAGCCGACCGCCGTGCAGGGCGCTGGGGCTGGCATGTTCCAGGTGAGCGATTCGCGGAGCCATTCGTCGTAGTTCTCGGGCACGCCGCGCCGCATCAGGGCAGCCTGGCTGGTGGCCAGCACCACGCGGCCAACGTTCGCCGGGCACATCCCCTCGGCGTCCTTCGCGGGGTTGATGCGGCCCTGGAGCGTGCGCGAGTCGCACCCCTCCGGCAGCGGCATCTGGATGATGATGCCCGTCACGTCCCGCATCGCGTTCAGCTCTTCGATCCGCTTGAGGAGCTGGTCCTGCGTCGAGTTGATCGGCTGCTCGTCCACCTCGTAGCGGATGCTGATCTCTTCGCAGCTCTTCTTCTGGTTCGCCACGTAGATGCGCGAGCCGGGGTTGTCGTTCGCCTGGAGCGCCACCAGGTGCGGGGCCTTCCCGATGGACTTCAGGCATTCGACCTCTTTGGCCAGCCGCTCCTTGATTCGGGCGGCGATGGCTTCGCCATCAATGATCACCGCGGACACTCTTGGACCTCCTTCCAACGGCTTCAGGGACGACCCGACCCGGGTTCGGAGTGCGGGCTTCAGCCGCCACACAGGTTTGTAGTGCCGGGCTTCAGCCCGTATCCTCTCCGGCTCGATACGGCCTGAAGGCCGCACTACAAACTGCCTCGATACGGCCTGAAGGCCGCACTACGAACCATCGGCCTCTATGATACGCATGCCGCCGCGCATTGCAAGCGGAATCAGCGCAGCATCGCGCGAATGGCGGCGTCGCCGACGGGCGAGATGATGCCGCGCTCGGTGACGATACCCGCGATATAGCGGGCGGGCGTGACATCGAAGGCGGGGTTGAAGACCTTGACGCCTTCGGGCGCGGTGCGGCGCCCGAAGCCACACGTGACCTCTTCGGCCTTCCGCTCCTCGATGGGAATGCCCTCGCCCTCGGGGAGCGAGAGGTCGAAGGTGGAGGCCGGCGCGGCCACATAGAAGGGAATGCCGTGCTCCTTGGCCAGGATGGCGACGGCATAGGTGCCGATCTTGTTCGCCGTGTCGCCATTCGCCGCGATGCGGTCGGCGCCCACGACCACGAGGTCCACCTTGCCCTGCCGCATCACCGCAGCGGCCATGCTGTCGCAGATCACCGTCACGTCAATCCCCGCCTGCATCAGCTCCCAGGCAGTGAGGCGTGCGCCCTGGAGGAGCGGCCGCGTTTCGTCAGCGAACACGCGGAAGCGCTTGCCCTGCTCGTGCGCGGCGAACATCACGGCGAGAGCCGTCCCGTAGTCGGCGGTGGCCAGGCCCCCCGCGTTGCAGTGAGTGAGTACACCGCCGCCATCGGGGATGAGGTCAGCGCCGTGCCGGCCGATGGCGCGGCACACCGCCTTGTCCTCCTCGCAGATCGCCAGGGCCTCATCGAGCAGGCGCTCCTTGAGGAGCGGAATGGTCATCAGCCGGTTCTCGTCGGCCACCCGCTTCATCCGCTCGAGCGCCCAGAAGAGGTTCACCGCCGTGGGCCGCGACGTGGCCAGGCAATCGGCCGCCTTCTCGAGTGCGCGGCGGAATTCGTCGTACTTCGCCGCCCGCGAGCTCTGGATGCCGAGGATGGTGCCGAACGCGGCGGCGATGCCGATGGCGGGCGCGCCCCGCACGCGCAGCACCTTGATCGCCTCCCACATCGCCTCGATGGAGTGGCACTCAATCTGGCGGAACTCGGTGGGCAGCAGCGTCTGGTCAATCAGCCGCACGCAACCCTCGATGCCGCCGAGCCATTCGATGGTCGGAAGGGGCATGACGATTGCCTCTCACGAGAACGCAACGGGACCTATGGGACCAATGGGGCCACCATCCCGATCTGTCCGATCCGTCGGATCCGTCGGATCGGTCCCATATATCCCACCCTCCTATGCCCTCGGCCTCCCACAGAACTCCGCTGCCAAGTCGCCCCGCATCTTCACGATGTACTCGACAAGCGACGAGAGGGCGGAGAGGGTGGATGCCCAGGCCAGGAACCACACAGCCTGCCACGAGGCATCAGCCAGGGCAATGGGGACAAGGATGTAGAGCATGAAGGTCTTGAGCTTGCCGAACATGGCGATGGGCAACGGCTTGCCGTGCTCCGCCGCGACCACGCGGAGGAAGAGGACGATGAGTTCCCGCGAGGTGATGAGCCACGCGGCCCACGCGGGCGAGCGGCCCATCACGGCCAGCACGATGAGCATCGTGCACAGGAACACCTTGTCGCCCGTCATGTCCAGCAGCGCGCCCAGCGGCTTGGCGTCGCCCGCGCGGCGGGCGAGCGGCCCGTCCACGAAATCGCTCACGCCCACCAGAATCGCCAGCACCACGGCGAACGGCTGGGTCGCCTCGTCCCACGCCAGTGCCGCCACCGGCACCGTAAGCGCGTAGCGCGACACCGAGATCAGGTTGTGCAGCGGCATCATTGGAGATTGCCAGTTGCCGATTGCCGATCGCCGATTTCAGACTCCACGGCCAGAGTCACGGGGCCGTCGTTGACCAGTTCCACCTGCATCATCGCGCCGAAGACGCCCGTCTCGACACGGTAGCCCTGCTGGCGGAGGCGGCCGCAGAAGAACTCGTAGAGGCGCGTGGCCTCGGCCGGCTCCGCGGCCTTCTCGAAGCTGGGCCGGCGGCCCTTGCGGCAGTCGCCGCACAATGTGAACTGCGAGACGACGAGGATCGCGCCGCCCACGTCGCTCGCCGCGAGGTTCATCTTCCCCGCGGCGTCGGCGAAGATACGCAGCCCGCCGATCTTCGACGCCAGAAAATCGGCGTCCTGGTCCGTGTCCCCCCGCTTCACTCCGAGGAGCACGAGCAGCCCGCGGCCAATCTGGCCCGTGACGCGGCCCTCGACCGTGACCGAGGCTCGGCTGACGCGCTGCACGACGGCGATCATTGCGGAACTGCCTCTCGGCCAGGGAGAGGAGGGTTGGATGAGTGGATGGGTGGATGATTGTCAGAGGGAGAGGCCAGCCGCGTCGCGTTCGGCTCTTTCATCCATCCATTCGACCACCCATCCATTCATCCCCTCCAACTTCATCACGAGCCTGGGGTGAGTCCCAGCCTCTTCCGCAGGTCCTCCGAGGCGGCCACCACCTTCGCGGCCATCTCCGCCTTGAAGTCCACCAGCCGCTGGCGGAGTGCGGGGTCGGAGCGGGCGAGGATTTGGGCGGCCAGGATGGCCGCGTTCATCGCCCCGCTCTTGCCCGTGCCCATCGTCGCCACGGGAACTCCCTGCGGCATCTGCACCATCGAAAGGAGCGAATCGAGGCCCCCAGCGAGATTCGTCTCCATCGGCACGCCGATGACGGGGAGCACGGTCTTCGAGGCGATGACGCCCGCCAGGTGGGCCGCCTTGCCCGCCCCGGCGATGATCGCCTCGATGCCTTCCCCCTCGGCGCGCTCGGCGAACGCCGCGACTGCATCCGGCGAGCGGTGGGCGGAGAGCACGTGGAGGTCGTAGGCGATGCCGAACTTGGCAAGCTGTTCGAGCGCTGCCGTGATGACCGCCAGGTCGCTCTCGCTGCCGATGAGCACCGCCACCTTCTTGCCAGCCATTCGCCCGTCCTTTCCGCTTGACTCGCCCCCCTCACGCGGAATATACCAGATGCCCCAGCCCAGCGCAAGGCACAGGGGCCGGGGTGCAGTAACGGATTTGTACGCCCTGCGACACGGTGTTTTCGCCTCCACCGAGCTTGTCTCGGTGGGGCGATGATTGGCAGCTACCGCGGGGCGTCCCCCCCCCCCCTCCCCCCCTCCCCGCCGCCCGCCCCCGGGCGGGCGGCGGGGAGGGGGGAAGTACGGCGAGCCACTCGCGGTAGCTGCCAATCATCGCCCCACGGGGGCAAGCCCCGTGGAGGCGGCAGAGGACCTGCGCAAATGCGTTATTGCACCCCAGGGGCCGAGAAAGATTTGAACAAGGCGGGCGGCGTCGGTATACTATAGGGTCTAGGCCTACGTCCCACGACGAGAGAGGAACAGCATGTCGAGAGTGTGCGAGTTGTGCGGGAAACGCATTGCGTTCGGGCGGCAGATCGCGCGGCGCGGCCTGCCGAAGAGCAAGGGCGGCATCGGCCTCAAGACCACCGGCGTCTCGCCCCGCGTGTTCCGGCCCAACCTCCAGAAGGTCCGCATCCTGGAGAAGGGGCGCGCGCGGCGGGCGCGGGTGTGCACGGCGTGCATTCGCTCGGGCCGCATCCGCAAGGCGCCGTAACCGCCCGGGCGGCGAGGCCGCGTCCCCTTCACCCCATCGCTCGGAGGATCCGCCGTGGACCAGCAGGCCGCGATCGGCGAACGCAGGGCGGAGGACATCGAGGCCGTCGAGAAGCTCGGCAAGGCCCGCGACATACTCCTGCGCGAGATCCATAAGATCATCGTCGGGCAGGACGCCGTCATCGAGCACCTGCTCTGCTGCCTCTTCCTGCGTGGCCACTGCCTGATGATCGGCGTGCCGGGCCTGGCCAAGACGCTGATGATCAGCACGCTGGCACGCGTGCTCAAGCTCAAGTTCAACCGCATCCAGTTCACGCCCGACCTGATGCCAAGCGACATCACGGGCACGGAGATCATCGAGGAGGACCACGCGACGGGTAAGCGGAGCTTCCGCTTCGTCCGCGGCCCGGTCTTCGCCAACATCATCCTGGCCGACGAGATCAACCGCACGCCGCCCAAGACCCAGGCCGCACTCCTCCAGTCCATGCAGGAGCACCAGGTCACATGCGCCGGCGTCACCTACGACCTCGAGCCCCCCTTCTTCGTCCTCGCCACGCAGAACCCCATCGAGCAAGAGGGCACCTACCCCCTCCCCGAGGCCCAGCTCGACCGCTTCGCGCTCAACGTGATCATTGACTACCCGACCCGCGACGAAGAGCGCGAGATCGTCAAGACCACCACCTACGACACGCAGGAGGACCTCCAGCCCGTCCTCCGCGGCTCCGACATCCTGGCCATCCAGAAGATCGTCCGCCGCGTGCCCGTCTCGGACCACGTGGTGGACTACGCGGTGAACCTGGCCCGCGCGACCCGCCCGAAGGACCCGACGGCCCCGCAGTTCGTCAAGGACTGGCTATCGTGGGGCGCCGGCCCCCGCGCCTGCCAGTACCTCATCCTGGGCGCAAAGGCAAAGGCCATCATCAACGGCCGCTACAACGTCTCCTGCAACGACGTCCGCACCCTCGCCATCCCGGTCATGCGGCACCGCATCTTCACGAACTTCAATGCCGACGCCGAGGGGGTGACGACCGAGGACATCATCAACGAACTCCTCCGCGTGGTGCCCGAGCCGAGCGAGGCGACTACGCCCGCAAGCCGCATGCCCAAGCCCCAGTTGCAGCCCAGCCCGCCGCCGGCGCGTGACCGCTCGTCGAAAGGAGCCCCCCCGTGCCCGATCTCACCTACGACCAATTCAAGCAGATTGACCTCCGCGTCGGCCTCATCACCACCATCGAGGACCACCCGAACGCCAACAAGCTCTACGTCCTGAAGGTGGACCTGGGCGAGGGCGTGGAGCGGCAGCTCGTGGCCGGCCTGCGCCCCTACTACCCCGACAAGGCAGCCCTCCTCGGCAAGCGGATCATCGTCGTCGCCAACCTCGCCCCGGCGGTCCTGCGGGGCATCGAGAGCCGCGGCATGCTCCTCGCCGCCCAGGACGGCGACCGCGTGATCATCCTCACCACCGACGAGCCGATGACCCCAGGCTCCAAGGTCCTGTGATAGCGTTCCCCCAAACGTTGCCGCCTGCCTTGCAGGCCGGTGGACATTGTGGACAATGTAGACAATGTAGACACGGTGGACATCAGGGGCTGAGGTCCATTGTCCCCCGTCCACCGCGTCCATGATGTCCACACTGTCCACAGGCGGAAAGGAGGACCGGGCGATGAGCGGCGACAGAATCTTCCTGTTGGCCTTCGGCATTGCGATGGCGGCCACGCGGCTCCCCGGGATCGTGGCGCCGGCCTTCTTCGGGCGGTTCGCGGCCGCGCTGTGGCAGTCCCCCGCGATGCGGGCCTGCGCGAAGCCGTGGGGCGTTGTAGCAATGGGACTTGGAGCCTTCGGCCTGGGCCTCGCGTGGGGGCCGCTGACGGTCCAGGGGGTGGTGCTGGCCGTGCTGTCGTGGTTCCTGGTCGGGGCGGGGTTTCTGCTGTTGATCGGGTGGATATACCGCTTCGCCGACAAGGTGATCGCGGCGGTGCAGGACCCGTTCCTGTGCCGCCTGATGTGCTCGATGGCCGTGGTCATCGGCCTCCTCCTCATCGCCGTGGCGCTCGCCTGAAGGCACAATCGTCCTCGTCCCTCGTCCGTCGTCCTCGTCCTCGACTCTTCTCCGGTGAAGACAAGCAATCGAGGACGAGGGACGAGGACGACGAGGAGGACGATAGAGGAGCCATATCGCTCGCCTATAGCTGGCCCCCCCTCATTGACCGCCGGCGCGTCTTCTGGTAAGATTTCTCCCCATAGGAGTGTGCAGCCATGTTGCCTGACGCGCAGGGACACTTTGGGCCGTATGGAGGCATGTTCGTGCCCGAGACGCTCGTGCCCGCGCTCAAGGAGGTCGAGGCGGCCTACCTTGCGGCGAAGGACGACGCGGCGTTCCAGGAGGAACTGGGCTACTACCTCCGCGACTACGCCGGCCGGCCGACGCCCCTCTACTTCGCCGAGCGCCTGACGCGCCATCTGGGCGGGGCAAAGGTCTACCTCAAGCGCGAAGACCTGTTGCACACCGGCGCTCATAAGATCAACAACACAATCGGCCAGGCCCTCCTTGCCCGGGGAATGGGCAAACACCGCGTTATCGCCGAGACGGGGGCGGGACAGCACGGCGTGGCGACGGCCACGGCCGCGGCGCTCTTCGGCCTCGAATGCGTCGTCTACATGGGCTCGGTGGACATGCGCCGCCAGGCCCTCAACGTCTTCCGCATGCGCCAGATGGGCTCCGAGGTCCGCGAGGTCACGAGTGGCTCCCAAACCCTCAAGGACGCCATCAACGAGGCAATGCGCGACTGGGTGACTAATGTGCGGAGCACCCACTACTGCTTCGGCTCCGTCTCGGGCGTCCACCCCTTCCCCATGATCGTGCGGGACTTCCAGGCGGTGATCGGGCGGGAGACGCGGCGGCAGATACTCGAGAAGGAGGGGCGGCTGCCCGACGTGTTGGTCGCCTGCGTGGGCGGGGGGAGCAACTCGATTGGCCTCTGGCACGAGTTCGTGGGCGAGCCGTCCGTCGCGCTGGTCGGTGTCGAGGCGGGCGGCGAGGGCATCGCCAGCGGCCGCCACGCGGCACGCTTCGCCGAGCGGACGGTCGGCGTGCTCCACGGCTCGCGCAGCTACGTGCTCCAGGTGAACGAGGGGCAGATACGCGAGACACACTCGGTGTCGGCGGGGCTGGACTATCCGGGCGTGGGGCCAGAGCACAGCCAGCTTTGCGACACTGGCCGCGCCCGCTACACCTCGGCGACCGATGCCGAGGCGCTCGCGGCGTTCCAGTTGCTCAGCCGCCTCGAGGGCATCATCCCCGCCCTTGAGAGCGCCCACGCCGTGGCCGAGGCGATCAAACTCGCCCCCACGCTGGCCCACGACAAGCTGATGGTCGTCAACCTGTCGGGCCGCGGCGACAAGGATGTTCAAGCTGTGGCTGCCATCCTGGAGGCCAGCCGGCAGTAGCTGTCCCTTGTGTCCCTTGTGTCCCTTTGGTCCCTTTCCCATGAACCGCATTGACGCCCTCTACGCCAGGAAGAAGCAATCCGGCGGCTTTGCCCTCAACGTGTATCTCTGCGCGGGCAACCCGTCGCTTGAGGCCACCGAGGCACTCATTCTGGAGATGGAGCGGCGGGGGGTGGACGCCATCGAGCTGGGCATGCCCTTCTCGGACCCCGTGGCCGACGGCCCCGACCTTCAGCCGGCCCACGCCCGCGGCGTGGCCGCCGGCATCACGCTCGACCGCGTGCTCGACCTCGTGCGCTCGGTGCGGTGCAAGAGCCAAATCCCCATCGCCCTGATGTCCTACTACAACCCCATCCACTACCGCGGGCCGGCGCGGCTCGTGGCCGAGGCGGCGGAGGCTGGGATTGACGGGCTGATCGTGCCCGACCTGCCGCCCGACGAGGCGGCCGAACTCATCGCCGCAGGCCGCCGGCACGACCTCAAGACCATCTTCTTCGTCGCCCCCACCAGCACGCCCGAACGCATCGAGCTGGTGAACCGCGCGGCCACGGGCTTCATCTACTGCATCTCGGTCACGGGCGTCACTGGGGCGCGGACGCAGCTCCCGCCCGAGCTTGCCCAGCAGCTTCGAGCCCTGCGGCAGGCCACGGACAAGCCGCTCGTCGTCGGCTTCGGAGTCTCCACCCCCGAACACGTCGCCGCGATGGCCGAGGTGGCCGACGGCTGTATCGTGGGCAGCGCGGTGGCCCGCGTCATCGAGGCCAACCTTGCCCAGCCGCTCGACGCCCTCCTCCGTGCCGTCGGCGAGTTTGTCGCTCCGCTCGCCCACGCCGCCCATCGGTCCCGAACATGATCCCCTCCGTTCGACGTTCTATGCCTGGCAGGGGACTCACGCCCAAGCAGGGCTTGGGCGTGGCACCCGCGGCCCGCCTGCGAGCACAGGGCACAGAAAAAGACTCCTGGAGTCTTTTTTCGCCTTCCAACCCTTGGCGTCCCAATGGTTTACAACGAGGAAAAAGACTCCTGGAGTCTTTTCTGGGGCAGGGGGGGGCGGGGCGAGCAAGGCGGAAGCGCTCGACCAGGGGCACCTGGCAGCGGCTGGTTGCGTGGCGGCCGGACCTGCGGTGGCTCACGGGGCGCTCGCGGCGGGCGCAGCGCAACCGCTTCTTCCTCCTGGGCGGCATCGCGCTCGTCCTGGGCGTTGCCGCCGCGTGCATGCTCATCGAGACCTCGCGGCGCGAGCGCCGCTGGCGCGTCCTGGCCGAATACCACGCGCGGCTCACCGGGCTGGACCCCGCGCTGGTGAAGGGGGTCATTCGCGCCGAGAGCGCGGGCAACCCCTACGCCGTCTCCCGCTCGGGCGCCCGCGGCCTCATGCAGCTCATGCCCGCGACGGCGAAGGAGACAGCCGAGAGGAATGGCGTCCGCTACCGCGGGCCGGACGACCTGTTCGAGCCCGACACGAACGTGCGGCTGGGCACGCTCTACCTGGCGCAGCTGCGCCGGCAGTTCCGCGACGACGAGTGGCTCTACATCGCCGCCTACAACGCCGGCCCGGGGAGGGTCGGGCGCCTGCGCCTGCAGAACCCCGAACTCTCGTCCGAAGACCTCATCCGCCGACACGCCCCGGCCGAGACGCGGGCCTATGTGCCCACGGTGTTGCGCTACCGGCGGAGTGAGGGGCAGTAGGGCGATGGGACATATGGGACCAATGGGACGGATGGGACCTGTGCCTCGCTGGGTCCCGTTGGTCCCATAGGTCCCATAGGTCCCATTCCGAGCCAAGTAGCTTTCAGCGAATCGGCGGCGCTCTCACGGGCGCCGAGACTGCCTAAAGGCAGGACTCCGAACCAGGAGAGCGGCTCGTTTGGAGTCCTGCCTTCAGGCAGTCTTCGCCCCAATGAGCCGAATCGCTGAAAGCCGTTCAGTCGCGGGACAGCCTGGGGTACAGGCGGACTGCAATGGCGATGAGGAGAGCCGTGCGCGCGATGACCACGGCGTGGAGGAGCAGCGAGCTGGCCACGGCCAGCCCCGGACGGGGGTTGACGAATGCGGCCCAGACGGGCATCTCCAGGAAGGTCACAACGGTGAGGAGGAGCGCCCACAGCCCTCCCTCCGCCACGGGGAAGGTGATGAGGACGAGTGGGATGATGTAGAGGACGAACTGCGGGCTCCAGCCCTTCGAGTAGAGGAAGAGCAGGACCATTGTGAAGGCGGCGAGGTAGAGCCGTCGCCTCGGCGGCAAGGCCGAAGGCAGGCGCGCCAGCGTGACGAGGTAGAAGAGGCCCAGCACCACTCCCACGCCGCCATACACCCACCAGTAGCCCGCCCACTTCGGCGTCCAGTCGAGAAATGTCGGCTTCGTGGCGAAGTGGGCGGCGACATAGGACTTGAGCCGTTCGTCGCCGTAGACCAGTTCGGGGGGCAGCTTGTCCAGCAGTTCCTGAGCGTAAGGGGCCACGCCGAAGCCGGCGGCTGGGTCGTAGAAGCGCTGCCAGTCGGGCTTGGACGGCCCGATGTGGCCGAACTCGCGGCGTTCGTCGAGGAGCGCCCACACAGTGCCCCAGGGGGGCCGCCTGGCAGTGACCTCGAAGGAGAGGGCGAGCCAGGGGCGGCGCGTGAAGAGGAAGGGCGCGGCTAGCGCCCCCGCGGCCAGACCGAAGGCCCCAATGGCGATGAAGCGCCAGCGCCAGCGGGCGTCGCACTTCAGCAGCGCGGGCAGCACGGCGACGGGGAACAGCTTGGCCATGAACCCGCCGCCCGCCACCACCGCGCCCCACACCGGGCTGCTGTAGGCCGCCAGCAGCACGCTCGCCAGCATGAGGAAGACGGGGAACGTCTCAAGGTAGCTGAGGGAGACGAAGGCGGTGGAGAAGAGCGCCACGTAGACCCAGCAGGCCCGCAGCGCCGGCTTGGGGCCGCGGAGCATGCGCGCCGTGGTGTAGACCAGGTGCAGGATGCCCAGCTCCCACACGACCGAGGCGGTCTGGACCGTGCGGACGAAGCAGCCCGCCTCCGACACGGGGTCGCCGTGGCCGCACAGCGCCACGGCCAGCCCCCGCAGGGCCACCATCAGGTAGGCCTGGACGGGGAGGTACTCGAACCAGTAGTCGATGAAGGGGAAGACCCCTTGCCCCTGGAGCCAGCCGAATGGGGCGAAGAAGAGCCGCACGTCGTTGTGGATGGGCTGGAACCACCAGATGCTCATGAGGCGCGCGGTGACGAAGAGGCCGGCCAGCAGCCACAGCTCGCGGCGCGTCTCGCGCGGCAACGGCACCTCGACCCGCTCGGTGGTGTAGTGTTGTCGGGGAGTGGGGCTCATCGGGGCCTCGCGGTCGGCAGTGGGCAGACGACAGACAGCAGACGGCAGACGACAGGCGGCAGAGGACAGAGGACAGAGGGCACGGGGCCGGGCTATGGCGTTCGGAGTGCGGGCTTCAGCCCGTATGTTCAGCCCGGGATACGGCCTGAAGGCCGCACTACGAACTTGCGCGCTCACAGGCACACGCGGTCGCCGCCGCTCTTCTTGGCGCGGTACATGGCCTGGTCGGCGGCCTGGACGAGCTGCTCGCGGGTGTTGCCGTGGGCGGGGAAGCTGGCGACGCCCATCGAGAAGCCGAGGAAGTCCATGCGCTCGCCGCCTGGCGCCGTGAAGTCGAGCGCGGCGAGCTTGGTCCGCAGCCGCTCGCCGGCCACGAGGGCGCCCGATTCGTCCGTGTGGGGCAAGACGATGAGGAACTCGTCGCCGCCGAGCCGCCCGATGAAGTCCTCGCCACGGACGTGTCCGCGCAGCATCTGGCTCACCCGCCGCAGCACCTCGTTGCCCGCCTCGTGCCCGTAGGTGTCGTTCACCATCTTGAAGGCGTCGAGGTCGAGGTACACGACGGCCAGAGGGTAGCCGTGGCGCATGGCGCGCTGGATTTCCTCGCCGAGGCGTTGCTCGAGGTAGCGGTAGTTGAAAACCCCGGTCAACTCGTCCACGAAGGTCAACTGCTCGATCTTCTCGCGGGTGTCGCGGCGCATGCGGCGCAAGCAGTGGAGCTGCCCGATGCAGAGGCCGAGGCAAGCGAGGGCGAAGACGCAGAGGCTGGCGAACTCGCTCGGCGGCAGCGGCTCGCGGGTGAGGACGAAGATGCGGACGGCCATGTAGGCGAGGATGCACAGGGTGAGGATGAGCAGGAGGGCAAAGACGGCCCGCAGGTTGGCGTGGAGCGAGTGGAGTTCCTTGAGCTGGAAGCCGAGTTTCTTGCTCATCGTGGCGGGCAGCCCCTAGGGACACAGGTGGTGGTCGCGGACAGCTTTGGCGCTGGCGAGCCAAGCGAGGAGCTCCGCCTCGGACCCGTCGGCCAGGATACGACGCAGCGTGCGGGTCTGCTGCTCGAAGCGGGCCAGGGCGTCGAGGATGCGCTCGCGGTTCTGGAGGGACACGTCGGCCCACAGCCGCGGGTCGCCCGAGGCCACGCGCGTGGTGTCCCGGAGCCCCGCCCCCCCGCACGCGAGGGCCTCTGGGGGCAAGGCGTTCACGAGGGCTGCGGCGGCCAGGTGGGGCAGGTGGCTGGCGAGGGCCAGGAGCCGGTCGTGCTCGGCGGGGTCGAGGCGCCGCACGCGGGCGCCCAGGGCCTGCCACAGCTCGGTCACGGCGGCCAAGGCGCGGCGATCGGTCCGAGGCGTTTGCGTCACGAAGCACAGCGCCCCGTCGAAGAGCCCCGCCGTCGCCTCGTCCACCCCCCGCTTCTCAGAGCCTGCCATCGGGTGCGAGCCGACGTAGCGGAGGCGGCTG
>VGYV01000143.1 GCA_016872855.1 Planctomycetota bacterium | reverse complement strand
CGCGACCGACGATTGGCGCAGGTCCCCCAGGGGAAGGCGCTAGATAGCTCTCAGCGATTCGGCTGATTGCGGCCGAAGACTGCCTGAAGGCAGGACTCCAAACGCGTGCGGCTCTGGGTTCGGAGTCCTGCCTTCAGGCAGTCTTGGTCACACCCCCGGCGAGGCCGAATCGCTGAAAGCGATCTAGCCTCTCGCCAACATGACAGCGGCCCCGGCAGCACTGGCTGCCGGGGCCGCTTCGTTGCTTGGCGGGGCGCTCAACCCTACCTCGATTCTGTTGCGGGAAGCCCTCGCCACACGCGCCGCTGACGACCGTAGCGACAGACGGCCCGTCTGTCGTCGTCTGCGGCGGCGGACAGGCGAGCCGCCTGTCCCTACGGCTTTCCGCAACAGAAACTACTTCGCCTCGGCCTTCGCGCCGGGCGTGGCATTGAACTCCGCGGGCACGGGGATGGTCACCTGCCCGGTCGCCGCCCACTCCGTCCCGCGGACGAGCAGCGTCGCCGTGTCCGGCACCGCCGTGCTGCTCACGTCATGCCCGAGAACGCTCACGAACACACGGGCCTTCCCATAGGCCACGGTCCACACCATCGGCTCGTGCATGCCCGTGCCCTTGGTCTCCTTCGCACTGAACGCCGTGGCGAGAATCGCCATGTTCTCGCACGGGCCGCGCATCCCGTGGTACAACTCGTCCTTCACGTGTGTCCACTTCTCCGGCACCCCCTTCATCACGGGGTGCTCCTTGTCGCGCACGCGCACCTCGAAGGCGTGGGACGGCCCGTGGCCGCTCCCGGGGCCTTCGTTCTTCGCCATCTTCACCAGCTTCCCCTCATCGTCCAGGGCCACCCGCTCGCCGTAGTTCGCCCCCCGCCAGCCCATGCCCATCATCTTGTTCCACTCGGCCCACTGCGGGAACGCGAAGACCGCAGCGTGGTAGAAGACCAGTCCGCCGCCCCCCTCGACGAACTTCGCCAGCCCGTCGTTCGCCTCCTTCGGCCAGGCATCCCCCGCGTAGTTCATCAGCACCACCTGGCACTTCGAGAAGTCCGGCTTGAACTTCTCCCACTCCTCCTTCGGGGCCTTCGGGCGGGGAGTCGTCGCAACTGCCACGTCGAACCGCCCGGTCTTCAGCAGCATGTCCTTCAGGACGGGCGTGGTCAGCTCCCACTTGTGGTTGTGCTGCCCGTCAATGATCAGCACGCTGATCTTCTCGGCGGCCACGGCCTGCCCCACCAGCGCCAGGCCCACCATCACGACAAGCCAGCGACACGCTTTTCCCATGCCCGCTTCTCCTTTCGCTCAGGGTCTCCTCGCCATTCGACACACCGGGGGAGAATATCGGATCGCCGCCCGGAATGTAAGCGCCTCCGGTCCCTGCTGTGGCGATTGCCATGCTGTGGCGGTGCGCATCGCCACACCACGGCAATCGCCACACCATGAGGGTGCCCGGCTGTGAAATGCGTCACAAGCCGCAGGCTCACGGCACCCGCAGGACCTCGAGGCCATCCAGCTTCGGCACGTAGAGCAGGCCGTCCCGCATCGCCCCCACCTGCCAGGCATACGACCGACGGTAGCGGGCGAAACGCTTCGGGGCCGTCGGCTCGGCGATGTCGTAGACCTCCTCGCACCCATAGTCGCCCAGGATCAGGCGGCTCCCCTCGACCACCACGTCGCAGGCGAAGTACTGCCAGCCCCGCCTGTCCGTCACCTCAAGGGTCCCAACCGGCCGGATTGCTGCCGGGTCGCGCACGTCGAAGATGAGGAGGTAGGGGTTGGGTGCCTCAAGTGCTGTAGTGACATAGAGATAGCCGCGCGAGAAGGCCATCCCCGGCGCCCCGTTCCCCCCGCCATCCTTGAGTTCAAGGCTGTGCCTCTTCCCGCCAATCTCCACCTCATCCGCCCGAAGGTCAGCCGTCACCTTCGGCTGCTTCGGCTCGGAGACGTCCACAGCAGCGATCCGCTTGCCCGCGTAGCCCACCAGGTAGAGCATCTGGCCGGCGCGCAGCACCCTAAACCCTTTGCCATCCTTGAGTTCCGTCGTGGAGACGAGACTCGGCTTCAGAGGCTCGGCGATGGCGTAGACCAGGAGACGGCAAGGCGCCTTGCCCCTAGGCGCCGCGCAGACGAAGGCGTAAGTATCTGATACGTCGAGACATGGGGCATGCAGCGGCTGCCCCTGGACATCAAGGAACTCGCCGACTCGCCTCGGCCTTGCCGGCTCGGCAATGTCCACAATCGCAAGTCCATCCTCCTGTGGCAGATACATCGCATCGCCCTTGCCACGAATCTTCGCCTTATAGTTCAGCCACTGCCCGTCCCAGTAGTAGCCCACGGTTCGCGGCTTGGCGGGGTCCGCCACGTTGATCACGTGAATGGTGCCGCCAAAGGTATGAGCCATAAATGCATGCTGGCCCTTCAGATAGAGCCAATGCCCCTCGGCGGAGGTCGGTGCCCCGCCCAGCTTCACCGGCTTCGACGGGTCGCTCACGTCGAAGACCCAAAGCCCGTAGATGTAATCATTTACGTAGAGCGTGGCGCCCACCAGGCTCATCTGGCTGTATTCGGTGGGCATCGCGTCCTCATAGGTCGCCACGATCTTTGGCGACGGCAGCGGCTCATCCTCCTCGAGCTTCTCCAGCTTCGCCTTCCCCTTCTCTGCCACGGGCACAAGTGTTTGGGTATCAAGGACATACAGGCGGCTGTGCTGGTTCCGCGAGACGCCATGCCCGCTGGCGATGTTCCGCCCGTCGGCCACGAAGGCATAGCGCCCAGCCAGCGCAATGTCGCGGATGTGGGTGCCCGGCTGGTCAAGGGTCAACTGAGCGAACCGGCGCGGCTTCTCCGGGTCGCGGATGTCGAACAAGGTGAGCTTGAAGCATCGCCAGTACTTGCTTGTCGAGGCGGGATGGCCGAGGATGAGCCGCTCCTTGTCCATCGCCAGCACGCGGCCATGGGCGGCGGGACCCATCTTCTCATGGACCTCGGCGTTCTCGAACTCGCCGCGGACGACGGGTTCGGTGGGCGACTTCCATTCGAGGAGCGCCACGCGCAGCCCGCCGTCGAGTATTGCCGCCGAGAGGCTGTGGTCGGGGCAGAAGGTGAGCTGATAGCCCTCGCGGACGAGCGTCGCCCCGACCGCGTGGTCCTCGGGCAGCGTGGGCATCCCCTCCCCCCTGAGCCGCGTCACAGGGATTCTCGCCAGTTCCTTCGGATGCTCGGGGTCGTTCAGGTCGAGGACCACGATCTCCTTCGTCGTCGCCGTATAGCCGGTCCCATCGGCCCGCAGCCCCGCCAGGAACGACCGCCCCCACTTCGCCCCCTCCCACGGAATCTCCTGTAGGCGGGACGTCCCCGTCCCGCGACTCCCCAATTCCCTCAACCCCCTCAGCACAAGCAGCTTCCCCCGCGAGCTGCTCAGATACACCAGATCGCGCGCGGGCAGCGGATAGATGATCGAGGTGAAGTACCACGACGGGATGTGCCGCACGACCTTCGGCTGCCGCTTGTCCGCTGCATCAATGACCGTGGGATACCCCTCTCCCGCATTCACCAGCACCATGTCGCCGAACACGAACGGCCTTCCCGACCCCGGCACCCCGAACCCCGTATAGCACAGCCCCACCTGCTCCAGCTTCGGCACCTCCGCAGCCGCGGCCGCCGCAAACCAGAGCCCGGCGACTGCCAGGACGCGAACTGGTGCTCCACCCATCGTCCCTGCCTCCTGCTACACCACCGGGCTCAATGCCATGCGTCAGCCTGTCGGAGTGCGGCGGCTTGACGCCGCTGTGGACTGGCACGGGGACCTCCTTCTGTTCCCGTCAGAAGCTGTCCATGACATCCAGACGGTCAATCTTGAAGCTCTTCACGGTGCGCGGGAACGAGACAGGGGCGGTTCGCGCGAACCAGGCCGCGGAACACCACTGGTACGTTTCTGCGTCAATAACAGCGCCATGGTGGACTGCGTTCTCGTTCACATAGCGCAGCCGTGCGAGGTAGGCGCGCTGGAACGTGATGTGTTTGTCCCAGTACTGGTACCAGACGGTTCGGCCCGGCGTGCCATCCAGGGCGTTCAGCGCGGTTGCTGTCAGGGTGTGAAGCTTCGAGATGAACGGCTTGAGTGTCTTGGGATCGGCCGGCGACGTGGCGAGGAAGTGGTAGTGGTTTGCGAGCACCGCCCAGGCCTGTAGGCCCCAAGCAAACTCCGTCGCCGTGGTCAGGAGGGCATCGTGGACGAGGCCGAGGCGTTGTGCGTCGTGAAGCACACGCCGCCGTAGATAGGTGCCCGCCGTGACCATGTAGACGCCGGCCTCACCGAGGCGATGAATCGGCGCGTGGGGCCAGTCAACCATCGAGAGGCCCTTCCCCGAAACGCCCTCCCGCAAAGCCGACAGCGGCGTCAAGCCGCCGCACTCCGACAGGCTGACGCATTTGATTACACGCCACCCGAAACATCTCTCATTCTCCGGCCGCCGCCCGCTCGGCGATGAAGATCATCTGGGGCGACTCGTCGGCGAAGGGCGAGCGGTCGAAGTTGCCGAACAGCTCGACCAGGCGGAATCCGCAACGGGCGAGCAGGTGCTCGACCTCGTAGCGGAAGCAGTAGCGAAACGGGAACGCCTGGACGACCCGCTCGGTCCGCCCCTCCGCGTCGGTGAGATGGTGGATAATTTCGACGTCGTTGTACTGCTCGGCGACGTGGCGGGCAGCAAAGCGATGCGTCCGCCGCAGGAGCCGGCCATCGGGAAGCTTGTGACCAGAGAATTCCTCCGCCTCCTCGAAGCCGGCCGGGTCCGTGAGTTTCCGCAGGTCGGGATGGAAGCAATCGAACACAAGCCGGCCATTGGGGCTGAGGTGCCGACGAATGCAGCCCAAGCAGGCCATCTGCTCGTCCACGGTGATCAGATGTTGGAAGGGACGGAAGGGGATCATCACGAGGCGGAACTGGCGCCCGAGGTCGAAGTCGCGCATGTCGGCTCGGGCGATCCTCACCCGGCCCTGCACCTCCTCGGGCTCGCGGGCCAGCTTCTCCTCCAGCCTCGCCACCATCGGCTCGGCGCAGTCGAGGCCAGTGACCTCGATGTTCGCGCGCGCCACGGGCAGCAGCACGCGACCCGTTCCGCAGCCCAGCTCAAGTACCGGCCCGCCCGAGGCGACCGCCTCGTCCACAAAGAAGCCCACGTCCTCGCGCGAGACATACATGGGTGTGTTGTCGTAGAGCCAAGCGAACAGCTCGTTCATGTAGATTCCAGAGACTCTCGATTCCACGGCGAACTCCTCACGTGGCGGGCCGCCGGGCGACGGCGATGAGGCGACGCGAGTGGCGGGTGAAGGGGCCGACGGGCGGACGCGGGTAGAGCCTGACATCGCGGAAGCCGGCCTCGGAGAGCAGGGAGCGCAGCTCGCCGCCGTTGAAGATGCGCATGACGATGGTGTGGCGCTCAAGGGACCTGCCGTCGGTGAAGACCCAGGTCGAGTGGACGCGATTCGTCGCCGCGTCCCAGCGGTTGGTCACGGCGATGCGGATGGGGCCGTGGAGGGATTCGTCGTGTTCGCGGAAGTGGGTGAGGAGCCAGGACTTGTTGATGCCCTCGATGAGGAACCGCCCGCCGGGCCGCAGGGCACGGAGGATTCGCTGGCAGAAGGCCAGGTTGTCGGCGTCGGAGAAGTAGCCGAAGCTGCCGAACCAGTTGAAGGCGGCGTCGAACTCGGCGTCGAAGGCGATGTTCCGCATGTCGCTCTCGACAAGGCGGATGTCGAGGCCCTCCTGCCGCGCGGCCCGGCGTGCACGGCGCAGGTAGGCGGCTGTGAAGTCAACACCCGTCACCGTCAGGCCCATGCGGGCCAGGGGGAGGGTGAGGCGGCCCTTGCCGCAGGGCACGTCGAGCACGCTCTGGCCCTTGCGGAGGCGGAGGAGCTTTTTGACCATGCGCGCCTCGTCCGACGCCCGCGGGTCGCCCGCCGTATCGGCCAGCACGCGGGCGTAGAGGCCGTCGAAGAACCTGGTGAACCACTCGCCCATCGCGTCCTCCTGGCTTGCCCGCCCATCCTAAATGACTCGCCACGATTCTGAATCAATGTGGGCGGGGCCTCTGCGCCCCGCGACACCCTGCGCGGGGCAGAGACGCCCCGCCCACAGGCCTGCGCAATTCCGGCACACGTTCCTTCCTGAGCCTTTGATTCAGAATCGTGGCGAGTTATTTAGCGCACCGCTGCCGTGGGATCAATGCCGCGGGGGTGTTGTCCACAGAGCAAACCCGTTGGGAGTCCCGCCTTCAGGCGGTCCTCTCCTGCTTCAATCCGCCTGAAGGCGGGACTCCGAACGGGGCCGATCCTTTGAACGTGTTTGGGCAACGGACCACGCCGCCTTGACCCAGGCGGTTGCGGCCAGTATAGTGTGCGGCACTGACGGAGGTTGCCTGTTGGAAGGAGAAGCCGATGGTGGTTCCCACGAGCGCGCGCGGGCGTGTGGGCCTGGCGATCGCCCTGGCAGCGGTGCTTCTGGTGGCGCAGGCCGCGTCGCGCGCGGCGGAGGAGGCGAAGAAGGCGGAGCGCTGGGAGAAAGCAATGCAGGCATTCGAGGAGCGCGACGCGAAGACCCCGCCGCCCAAGGGCGAGATCGTGTTCATCGGCAGCTCGAGCATCGTGGGCTGGAAGCTGGATAAGTGGTTCCCTGGCCTCAAGGCGGTGAACCGCGGTTTCGGCGGCTCGCAGATCGCCGATTCGGCGCAATATGCAGATCGCATCCTCCTCCCGCTCGCGCCGCGCATCGTGGTCTTCTACGCGGGCGACAACGACATCGCCGGCGGCAGGACCCCCGAAAAGGTCTTCGAGGACTACAAGGCGTTCGTCACCAAGGTGCACCACAAGCTGGCGGAGGCAGAGATCATCTACATCTGCATCAAGCCGAGCATCGCCCGCTGGAAGCTCTGGGCGAAGATGCAGGCGGCCAACAGGCTGATCGAGGACTACACGAGGACCGACAAGCGCCTGGCCTACCTCGACGTCGCCACGCCTATGCTCGGCGAGGACGGCAAGCCCAGGCCTGAGCTGTTCGTGAAGGATGGCCTCCACCTCAGCCCCGCCGGCTATGAGCTCTGGTCGAAGCTGCTCGCCCCCCACCTCAAGTAGGGGAGTGGTCCGTATCGCCTGTTCTCCTCGCCGACCGCGGCTCCGGCTCACTGCGCTCGACTCGACGGCTTTTCGATGCGGAGGAAGAGGCTCTCCACGTCGCCGTCGCAGTCAATCGTGTAGTCGCCGGGCGATTTCATCTGGACGGCCTTCTCGACCAGCCTTTCCCCCACTTGATAGCCGTGGGTGATCGTCACCGCCGGGTCGTGCGGGACCGCGGGGGTCACGTGGAGGCAGGCGCGGATGACGTTGACGCCTGGCCGCCCTGTGAACCGGGCGAAGACGACATCCGCCGGCTTGTCCAGCCGCATGTCCGTGTCGTAATTGTAGCGCCAGTGCTGCACCCAGGTCGGCACGTCGGCTTTGTAGACCTCGGTGAAGTCCTTCGGCTCGGCGGGAGCCTCGCCCTCCCGGCCCACAGCGTAGGCGATGCGGTTGTCCGTGTTCTTCGCCCCTTGCTCCTGGTGGGTGTTGAAGGTGGCGCCGAGGCTGAACCAGGCGATCTTTGTGCCCGGTGGCGCGGGGAGCCTCACCACCACGTCCCCGTGGATCCTGTCGAGCTTGCGCTTCGGGTCGTAGTCCTTCGGCATCTCGACGGCGTGACGCTTCAGGTCGTCCGGGTCGGCGACGTTGGGCAAGACCAGGACGGCCTCGGTGAGGCCGCCGTAGCGGTCGCCGGCGTCGTAGCGAAGGTGGTTCGTGCCCTTCTTCAGGCGCGGCAGCGAGATGGGGGCCACCTGCACCCACGTGTCAATGACGAGGGAGCGAATCGTCGCGCCGCCTTCGCCCGCCGCCCTGATCCTGAGCAGATAGCCGTAGGTGCCCTTGACCCACTTGGTCAGGTCAATCGTCTGTGCCACGGTCGGCTTGTCCGACCGTGCCGTCTGGGACACGGCTGGACGAGCCAGCCGTGCCACATCTGTCCAGCTCAGCCCGTTGTCGAGGGAGATGGCGACTTGAACATCTCCCTGAGCATCGAGTGCGATGACCGAGGCATCCGTGTCGTCGTCCTCCTTCAGAATGTCGTTGACCTTCGGGGCGATGACGAAGGGGGTGAAGATGCGGAAGATGGCCTCGCCGCTCTTCGCGGCCAGGCGCAAGCCGTCCTTCTCGGGCTTCGCGTCCTTCGAGGAGTAGACCCCATCGTCGAAGTCGCGGCTGGTGGAGGTGAGGTTGGGGGAGTAGTGGAAGAGGCCCTCGCCGTGGTTCCACTTCGTGAAGTCGCGGTGGTTGGGCTTCATGCCGATGGGCGGGCGGAGGATGAGGTCGCGGACCCATTTCTCGCGGTTGTATTCGGGGCGGTGGTTCCAGTGGCCGTCCTTCGGCTGCCACCAGCGGGTGAACGTCTCACCGGGCCGTAGCGAGTAGTCGGCCGTGTGGCTGCCCTGGAACCAGCGGTACTGGAAGTCCACGCCGCTCTTGGCGTAGATGTCGGCCACCTTGGCGGCCTCCCTGGGCGTACCGTGGTGGGGGAAGAAGGGCTTGATGCGGCCGATGGAGTCGAGCCAGAGCTGCTTGTCGGTCTGGGCCTCCTTGAGGCTGGCGACCGTGCCGTCGGGCTTGACGAGGGCGCCGCGCACGTCAACGTCGAAGTAGTGCCAGGCGCCGGCGTAGAAGATCTCGGTCGCGCAGTGCGCCCAGCCCGAGAGGCCGAAGCTGCGGCCCGTGGTGAAGCCGCAGCCGCGGTAGATACCCTCGACGGTCGGCCCGAAGATGCCGCAATAGCCGCAATTGTAGACGTTGAGGATTTTCAGCGGCTCGCGCATCGTGGCGTATTCGGCGAAGGGGTCCGGGCCTTCGACCACCTCGTAGAAGTGATACAGGCCGGTCTCGTAATCGCACAGGTACTGCCAGATGGCGACGGCGAGGTCGTTGTCCTTCTTGTCCCGCCAGACGTGGAAGTTGCGGAAGCGGGCCAGGTCGGTCGTGTCGGCGTTATGCTCGCTCGTGACGCGGATGCAGTATGCCGGGCCTCCATCGGCGGCGGCCGATGCCAGGGCCAATGCCACTCCGAGTGCCATTCGGCGCATGGGCTCTCCTCTCGGTGGTTGCCTGTTTGCAAATCGCCCCGAACCGCCTATAGTATGCCAATGTCAACTGTTTTTTCCAACAGCAAAGGAGCCCCAGTGATGACGGCCCTGGCGCGATGGATGGTGGCGTCGGCAGCTTTGGCCTGCGCGGCAGTGGGCGCGGACTATGAGGCCCGCGTGGACATCAAGAACGTCTCCGGCGAGGCGAAGCGGGACTGGCCGGCCATCCTGCGCGTCTACACCGTGCTCGGACGGAACCTGCCGCCCGGGTCCGTGAACCCCGATGGCTTCCACGTCTACGACCCGGCCGGGCAGGAGTTGCCCCACGCGATCGTGAGGGTCCCCCCTGACTCCCAGCCGGGCAACGACGAGCTCGTCTTCGTCATCCCGAAGATGGCGCCCGACGAGGTGCTCTCGTACCGCATCACGAACACGGCGGCGAAATCGGCCAGGCGGACGGACCTCGACCTGGTCAACAGCCCGCACAATCTAATCGCCGACGGCGGCCTTGAGGCCGCCGGGCCATGCCAGTTCGGCGACCCAGCCCGGAAGGATGCCAAGGTCTCGCGCTCCGGCAGCGCGTCGCTCGTCCTCGCGGCCGAGAAGACGAACGTCTCCGCGAAGTACGCGAAACCCATCCCCCTACACAAGGGGTCGTGGTACTACTTCGGCGCCTGGTCGAAGACCCGGAACGTCGCCCGCTTCGGTTACCAGGCCCGGGGCGGCGGCTACGTGCAACCGACGGCGCGCGACGCAAAGGACAACAAGACCGTGCCGGCCTTCCGCGGGCAAGTCACACCCCAGTGCAGCACGCGCGACTGGCTGAAGCTCACCCTGGAAGGGGAGGCGACCGAGTGGGGCATGGACCGCTACGTGGCCCTCGCCGAGCACGCCGAGGCCACGCTGGAACTCCAGCTCCGCCAGCCCAAGCACTACTACATGGAGGAAGGCCAAACCCAAGGCTCCTGGTGGCTCGACGACCTCGTGCTCATCGAGCAACCCGAGGTGAACGTCCGCTTCGACCTCGCGCTCCAGCCCCTCGTGAAGGACGGGGCCTTCCTCTTCACCCGCCCGCCCCACACCTACCTGGGCAATCTCAAGGACAAGGAGCGCCCCGGAGGGCACGACTGGTGCAGCTACCCTTACCCCCACGAGAAGCTCACAGTCCTCGACAAGTTCGCCCTGAAGGGGCAACGAGCGACCTTCTGTATCGGGGTCTACCACACGCGCGAGATCGCCGATGTGGTGGTCCGCGTCGCCGGCCGCGCGCTCTCGGCCGGACAGGCCAAGCTGCCGGTCGAACTCGTGGAATACCTGCCGGGCTTCGCCGCCGAAGGGCGAGGACGCTACATGACCGTCCTGGGCGAGGGCGGGGACGTCCAACCGGTCACCCTCGCGGGCGAGAAGGGCGTCCGCTACTTCTTCCTCACCTTCCATGTCCCGCCCGATGCCAAAGCGGGCAAGTACACGGGCCAGGTCGAGGTCCTCTTCGGCAAGGACAAGCTTCACCAGTCGGTGCCAGTGACCCTGCGTGTGCAGGACATCGTTCAGCCCGCGCCCAAGGACACCTTCGTCGGGATCATCTTCCAGGGCGGCGACCCGCCCTTCAACGACGAGGGGCTGAAGGTCTACACCCGCAGCGGCTTCACCTGCCTCACCCGCTTCGGCGGATTCCTGGGCTACGAGAAGGACGCGGCGGGCAACTGGCAAGTGGACCTCGCCAAGCTCAACGAGCGGATGGCCTGGCTGAAGGGCTTTGGGCTGAGCGGGGTGTGCGTCTTCAGCGACTTCGACCTCGGGCCGCGCTGGAACGGCGGCGAGCTGCTCAAGCGGACGCGGCCGAAGGACTTCAACGACGGCAAGCGCCTCTGGGGCGAGCGCCTCAAGACGGCCGAGGCCGCCTGGAAAGCCCAGATCCAACGCATCGAGGACGCCCGAAAGCAGCACCCCGAATGGCCAACCCTCATCTACATGACCTTCGACGAGCCCAACCTCGGCGGCGGCGTGAACGGCACGCCTGAGCCCGCGATGGGCTGGCTCAACGAGGTCGCACCCGAGGCCTTGACCACCCTCGACGTCCAGTTCGACCCCCTGCCCGTCTGCGCGAAGTGGTACACGATGCCGGCCTTCGACGACCCGGCCGACTGGGCCGGCCCGGAGGTCTACAGTTGGGTGCGCAAGCAGGGCCGGCGATTCGGCTTCTGCGGCTCCGCGCGCGAGGAGGGCGACTCCGCCCGCTACCAGGCCGGCATGCTCATCGTCGCCACCGGCGCCAGCTACTTCCACGCCTGGCACCTCAGCCGCCCAGAGCAGATGGCGCAGAACATCGCCCTCGACAAGGCATCCGGCCGCATCCTCCGCACCGTCTCCATGCTCAACTGGGCCGCCGGCATGGACGACCTGAAGGCCCACTGCCTGCTGCGGGCCGTGATGGCGGAGGCAGGCAAGTCGAGCGACGCAGCGAAACGCGCCGCCCTCAAGGCCGCCGAGGACTACCTCGCCGGCGTCCTCGCCATCTTCAACGGCGACCACAAGCCCACCTGGCCCAACGAGCCCTACCTCGGCACCACGACCGACTGGGGTTGCGAGGGCTTCTACGACCAGTGGCAGGAACAAATGCTCCGCCACGCCGCCGCCCTCATGGGCGTCGCGTGGCTCGAGTGACCGGCCCACCGCCTCCACGTCAATTCGTCATCGGTACCCCGCCTTCAGTGCGGCGGGGGTGCGGATGTCGTAGGGCTTGCGCTTCCTCAGGGGGAGGGTGCCGTCGGCGATCATCTGGTCGAGGATGCGGCGGCGGTTGCGAACCGGGAGGCGAACGAGGCGGCGGGTGCGGGCTGACTCGTAGATGCCCATGATGATCTCGTGCGTGCCCAATGCCTTGCCTATCGAGATGGGCGGCTCGGGGCCGCCCTCCATCCAGCGGATGAGGCCGCGGACGTACTCGATGGGCGGATCGACCTCGCGCCTGGCCTCGATGGGCTTCCACTTGCCGCCCGTCGAGGCACTCATCAGGAGCGGGCCGCCGAAGAGGTCAATCGCCCCCTTCGTGCCGTAGACCCACAGGCCGCCCTTTGCCGCGCCGTCGAGCGGGGTGTCGGAATCCACGAGGCCGCGAACTCCGCCCTCGAAGCCGATGAGGGCAGCCAGGCAATCCTCGACGACGTGGCAGCGCTCCCAGCGATTCGTCGTCCGCTCCACCTGGGCCAGCACCCACTCGGCCTTTGGGTCGCCGAGGACGTAGCGCATCATGTCAATGAAGTGCGTGTGGGTGTTGGTGAGGCCGCCTCCGCCGCGGGCGATGAGGGTGTGAACGTCCCCGATTGCCCCTTTGGCGATGAGCTGCTTCGCCCTGGTGATGCGGCGGCCGTAGCGGCGCTGGTGGGTGATCATCAGCTTCGCGCCGCTCTTCTCGGCAGCCCGGCGCATCGCCTCGGCCTCGGCCGTGCTGTAGGCCACGGGCTTCTCGCACAGGATGCCTTTCACCCCCGCCTTGCAGGCCGCGACGACGAGGCTCGCGTGGTGCTGCGCCCAGGCGCAGATGCTCACGACCTGGGGCCGCTCGCGCCGCAGCATTTCGCGCGCATCGGAGTAGGCGTGCTCGGGGGCGACGCCGAACTCCTTGCAGAAGCCCTCCAGATTGGCGGGCTGGATGTCGCACGCGGCCACGAGCCGGCCGAGGCCACTCTTGAGCCAGCCGCTCATGTGATAGCGCGAAATCCCCCCAGTGCCAATCACGGCGAGGCGATGCTTGCGAGACAACGTGCGCTCCTGATGAGGAGGATGATTGGATGGGTGGATGATTGGATGAATGGAAGAGCCGTCAAGATGTCCGCTCTTTCGTTCATCCACCCATCCATTCATCCACCCATCCAGCGGGCTGTCTCAGCCCGCCAGGTCTTTGATGGCGCTCACGACGCCGCTGACGAGCGTCGGGATGTCCTTCTCGGGCACGGAGCAGAAGGCGATGCGGATGCCGTTGATCTTGCCCGCTTCGGTGGGCACGACGCCGATCTTGTACTTCGAGATCAGGTGCTCGGCCAGCTTGTTCGCCGGCACCCCCTCGATGTCGCAAAAGCAGAAGAAGCCCGCGTTGAAGGGCAGCGGCTTGAACTGCGGCAGGTCCACCTTCGCAAACTCCGCCTGAAGCAGCCTCGCCCGACGGCCCAACACGTCCACCACCCGCCCCCGCTCGGCCAGTACCTGGTCCATCTGGCCGAGGGCCTTCAGGATGGCCGCCTGCACGGGGCGGGTGCAGTTCGAGACCGTGCTGCGGATGACGCCGCCCAGCTTGTTGTCCAGCTCCTCCTGAAGCGCCTTGCGGTCCGCGTCGAGGCCCGACGGGAGGCCGAAGGTGAGGAAGCCCAGGCGGCCGCCGTAGCAGAGGAACTCCTTCGAGATGCCGTCGAGCTTGATGGGCAGGATGCGGCGGTGGGCGTCGCACAGGTCGCCGAACATCGAGCGCTGGAGGGCGTCGGGGTCGTAGGTGTAGCCCTCATACGCATCGTCGCACAGGACGACGATTGGCTTGCCCGCCTGCTCGACCACCTCGACCAGGGTCTCGACGATGGGCTGCACGATGTCCTTGGGCGGGTTGAAGCCGACCGGGTTGTTGGGGAAGTTGAGCATCAGCAGGGCCTTGGACTGCTCCGCGAGTGTATCGAGGAGCTTACGCTGCATGCCCTTGAGGTTGAAGCGGCCGCCCTCGAAGAAGGGGAACGTCTCGATCCGCCCGCCAATGTGCCGCTCGACCACGTTGCTGTAGTTCTCCCACAGCCGGTCGGGCGAGACCACCACCTCATCCTTGTCCACGAACAGCTTGGCGGCCATGAAGATGCCGCCGGTGACGCCTGGCGTGACGGCTGGGAGCGTGAGGCAGGGCTCGACGCGGGAGCGCAGCTCGCCCACTTTGCGGAGAATCCAGTCCCGCCAGGCCTTCCGCAGGTCGGGCAGCCCAAGCATCGGCGCGTAGGCCACAATGTCTTCGCTGCTCGTCCTCGTCCCTCGTCCTCGTCCCTCGTCCTCGCTTCCCGGCCCGCCGAGGTAACGCGTGACGGATGGGATGTAGAAGGTCACGGCCTTGTCGGGCGCGCCGTCAACGATCTCGCTCTCGGGCCCTTGCGCGCTCCCAATTGTCGCGTCAATCGCCGCCTCCTTCTTCGCCCGACCCGTCCAGTAGAAAATCCCCTGCGGGAGCCAGATGCTCCGCCCGAACGCCGACAACAGGTTCGTGATGCCCGACTTCTTCAATGCCTCGAACTCCATTGGATGCCTCACTCCTTGCTTTGGGGACAACGCGCGGGGAACTGGGCCGCAACCAGGCTCGTCTCGGCCCGCAAGAGTATACCGGCCCCGCGCCTGAGAGTCAACGCGTTCCCGGCTCAACCATGCGCCACGCGCACCACCGGGGGGAGAGGGTCCGAGACATCCCCTCTCTGTCAGTCCGGAGGGGAAAGGGGGTCAGCGGGAGGTGGGATAGCCGCCCTTTAGGCGGCGGAGGGCGTCCACGGCCGCGCGGCGCACGCCGTAGTCGGCGTCGTTGAGGGCCGTCAACAGAGGGCCTTCGGCGCGGGCATCCTGGAGTTCCCCCAGCGCCAGGGCGGCCTGCCTTCGCACGCGCGGCTCTTCGTCGCCCAGCGCGGCCAGCAGCGGCTCGGCGGCCCGCCGGTCCGGCACCTTGCTGAGCATGAGCGCCCCCGCCTCGCGGGCCGAGGCATCAGCGTCCCGAAGCGCGCCCATCGCCCAGTCCACAGCCTTCGTGGCGCGGAGCGCCGCGAGGGCCGTTGCCGCGATTGGGACCGCATCACCCTTTGGCTCCTTGAGCAGCTTCAGGAGCGGGTCAATGGCGCGTGGGTCGCCGATCTCGCCGAGAGCCTGGACGGCGCTCGCGCGCACGCTCCAGGCCGCGTCGCCCAGCGCGGCGATAAGCGGCTCGACCGCCCTGCGGCTCTTCATCTTCCCTAGTGCCTTGGCTGCCGCATCGCGCACGTAGGGCACAGTGTCCCCCAGCGCGGCTGCCAGGTCGTCCGCTTCCCCTGGTCCCCTATCTCAGCCAGCGCCTGAACTGCCGCGTGCCGCACGGTGGGCGCTGGGTCCT
>VGYV01000142.1 GCA_016872855.1 Planctomycetota bacterium | reverse complement strand
CAAGGACTACGCCTCGATCCTGTCGTTCGCCGCGAAGGTCGAGGTGGGCGCCGAGCTGGTCGCGCCCCACGGGCTCCAGGTGGGCATCCACAACCACTGGTGCGAGTTCGACCACCTGGTCGAGGGGAAGCTGCCGCACGCCATCTTCATGGGCCTCACACGGAAGGCGTTCGCCCAGCTCGACATCTACTGGGCGAAGTTCGGCGGCACCGACCCCGCCGCGTATCTCGCCACGCTCAAGGGCCGCGTGCCGCTGCTGCACGTGAAGGACGGGACGCTCGAGAAGAACGACAAGGGCGGCCCCTGCACGCCGCACACCGCGGTCGGCGCGGGCAAGATCGACACGCCCGCCGCCGTCAAGGCCGCCGAGAAGGCCGGCACCAAGTGGCTGCTCGTCGAGCTGGACAACTGCGCGACCGACATGGAAGCGGCCGTGCGCCAGAGCGCCGAGTACCTCGTCGGCAACGGCCTCGCCGAAGGCGCCGGCTGCTGCGGCGACGACTGCTGCTGTAGCTGAGAGAGACGCACCCGCGCGCTCCCTCGACCGAACAGCAGGCGGCCGCCGTTGTTTGGCCCTACGGCGCCGGGCGCTGGATGACCCGCACCCTCCTGCCGCCGCCCTTCACGCCGAGCAGGGCTCGCGGGAAGTCCCACATCACGGCCTTCGTGAGGTAGAAGGGCCCGCCGGCCATGTAGTGCATGCCCACGCCCGTGTAGATGGCGGGCAACTGCATCACGTCGGCGGTGAACTGGCTGGCCCGCCCCTTCGTCGCCCGCTCCACCAGGGCGATCGGCATGCCCACGAGGACCCCCGGCGGCAGGCCGGCGAGCAACCCCGTGTAGAAGCCCAACCGGGCCGGCACGTTCACGAAGGGCGACGGGTCGTCCGCCAGCGGTGTCGGGATGTTGTACGGATGGGTGCGAGGCACGGTGGACTCCCACCCACCCTGTGCCCAGGCCTGGCCCGTGGCTGCCGCCGCCAACAACGTGAGCAGGATTCCGCGCATCGCTCGCCTCCTCACTTCCTCCGCTTGCCCAGGTCGGCAAGGATCAGCTCGGCCACCTTGCGGCCGCTGAGGAGCATGCCGCCGAAGATAGGCCCCATCCGCGGCGCACCGTAGACCGCGTTGCAGACCATCCCCGCGGCGTAGACGCCGGGGAAGATCTCCCGCGTGTTCTCCACGATGGCCAGCTCGCCCCGCGTCGCGTCCATCGGGCGTTCGCCCTCAAGGCCGCCGCTCGGCGTGTTGAGCTTCACCTGCGCCTTGTTCACGAGCACCTTGGCGACCTCGGCGGGATGCCCCGTCGCCTCGACGACCGCCCGCGCGCGGATGGTCAGCGGGTCCACGTGCAGCCCGCTGACCTCGACCGGGCTCCACTGGATGACCAGCCCGGTCACCCGCCCGTCCTGAAGCATCACGTCCTCCACGCTGATGCAGTTCATGAACCGTGCGCCGGCGGCGGTCGCCTTGTAGGTCAGCGCGGCCACGGCGTGGACGGCGTCGGCGGTCCAGTAGCCCTTCCCCGCCTTGACGCTCAGCACGCCCATGTCGTCGAGGATGGCCTTGGCAGGGTCTTGGACGACGATTTCGTTGAACATCATCCCCCCGCCCCACATGCCGCCGCCGATGCTGAGCTTGCGCTCGAACACGGCCACGCGGAGCCCCGCCCTGACCAGATAGTAGGCCGCCGTGATGCCGGCCGGGCCTCCGCCCGCGATGGCCACGTCCGTGTCCGCCACCTCGGCCAGCTTCTTCGCATACGACGCCACGATGAGACGCGTGACGCGGATTTCGTCCAGCTTCACCGCCTCAACTCCTCTCTGGACGGGTCGTCGGTTCCGAGACAGAAACGCCCGAGCGCGAAAACGACACCAGGAGTCGTTTGTGCGAAGCACCCGGAGGGCCGTTCCGGCAAACGACTCCTGGTGTCCTTTTCGCGCCCGACGGCTGCTTCCCTGCGCAGGCATTACCCTGGTCAGGTTCCTGGGGTCGACCCGAGTCCTCTCAGCCTGCGGGAAAAGGGACATTCTGCTTTTCCGCAGGAGAAGTTGAGTGTCCCTTTTCCCGCACGGCTCCCCCAGCAGCTACCTCCTATTGTAGGCGTCTCCGTGCGGTCCGTCAACCTCACGGCGCGGGGCAGAGCTCGAACACGGTCACCTCCGGCCGGGCGCAGAAGCGGACGCGGGGGACGGGGCCGCCCTCCATCCCGACGCCGCGGTTGACGTAGAGCCAGGTCTCCTTCACGCGGTAGAGCCCCGCCTCGAAGCGCTTGCCGGTGCTCGACAGCGTGACCAGCGCGCCGTAGAAGGGCAAGGCCACTTGTCCCCCGTGCGTGTGACCGCAGCACACCAGGTCCACCTTCCGTTCCGCCAAGTCGAGGACCAGCGCCGGGGCGTGGTAGAGGAAGAGGACGAATGCTCCCTCCGGCACGCCCCGAAGGGCCCGAGGCACGAGGTGCTCGTCGCCCGCGGCGATGCCTGCGACCCACAGCTTCGCGCTCTCCAGCCGCACGCGCGTGACCTCCAGCCAGTACGGCTCGACGAACCGCGCATAAGCCATGCACGCCAGGCCCGCCACGGCCAGGGCGAGGAAGACGCGGAACGTCCACATCCAGCGGCGGCTGGGCGCCGGCCCCTTACGCAGGAACCGGACCCTGACGTAGCGCAGCGCCATCAGCCCCGTGACGACGTAGACGGTGAGGACAACGGAGGCGAAAGCGAAGACCCGAATCATCTCCACGCGGCTCATGCCGTCCAGTCTAGCGGGCGCCTCAGTCGCGGGCAAGCGGCGCGTTGACAGACGCCCGCGAGGGGTGTTTACTAGGGCCATCGTTCCACCGCTCCTGATGACCCCGGAGCCATGCGATATGCCCATCGCCATCCGCCGCGTGTTCGACCTCGCACAGCCGCTCTACGACGAGTGCCCAGCCTACCCGGGCGACCCGCAGGTGCGCCTGCGGGTGGCCAAGACCATCGAGGCCGACGGCTTCGCGCTCGAAACGCTCTTCCTCTCCAGCCACTCGGGCACCCACGTGGACGCGCCGAGCCACCTCCTCCACCTCGACCGCGGGGCGATCACGGA
This sequence comes from Planctomycetota bacterium, assembly GCA_016872855.1. GTDB lineage: Bacteria > Planctomycetota > PUPC01 > DSUN01 > DSUN01 > DSUN01. Next base: position 12,224 of record VGYV01000142.1, on the reverse strand, counting down.
CTTCCGTCCCGACCACTTCATCGGCCCGTGCGTGGTCGCCGACCTGCGTCACAAGCGCGACGACGACGAGATCGGCCCCGACGACCTGGAGCCTTGGCGTGACCTCCTGGCCCCAGGCGACATCCTGCTCCTTGCGACGGGCTGGCCGCGCTTCCGCGGGGAGGACGCCGACCGCTGGATGAACCATTCGCCCTATCTGACGCGGGAGGGCGCCGAATGGATCTGCGCCCGCGGCGTCAAGGGCGTGGGCATTGACCACTTCACCATCGGCACCACGCTCGCCGAGTTCGACCGTCCGCCGCACGAGACGCTTCTCCGCCGCCGCATCTGGATCGCCGAGGACCTGCTCATCCCCGACGAACTCCTCGCCGAGCGCCGCAAGTGGCTCTACGTCGGCCTCCCCCTCAAGCTCCACGGCGCCAGCGGCGCCCCAGTCCGCCCCGTGGTCCTGGACGTCGAGGACTAAATGGCTTTCAGCGATTCGGCTCATTGGGGCAAGGACTGCCTGAAGGCAGGACTCCAAACGAGCCGCTCTCCTGGTTCGGAGTCCTGCCTTCAGGCAGTCTTGTCCCCTCTGAAGGCGCCGCCGAATCGCTGAAAGCCATTTAGCCACGGCCGACGCGCCCACAGTTTGCGGGAACATGGTTTTTCAGCCCGCCTCTGGGCGGGTGGCAGATGGTAGCCCACGGCGTAAGCCGTGGGTTCCGGCGCGGAAGAGCCGCAGCCCCGTAGGGGCGGCAGAAGCCATAGGCACGCGCGAGGCGATCCCCAAAGCCCGAGGCGTGTCAGCTAGCCGCGGCGGTTGACAGCGGGCGCAGCGGCGGCTAGAATGCCGCGAGTCCGTTCAGGAGGATGGCCAATGGCCCCGCGACGCGCCGCGATTCAGCTTGACCTGCGCGACAACGTGGCAACCGCGCTCGTGGCGCTGGCCGCCGGCGAGACGGTTGCGCTTGACACGCTGAGCGTGACGCTCGCCGCCGACATCCCGAGCGGCCACAAGTTCGCCCTCCGCCCCATCGCTAAGGACGAGTCGGTCATCAAGTACGGCCAGCCCATCGGCCGCGCCACCAAGCCCATCGCCCCAGGCGAACACGTCCACGTTCACAATGTCGTCAGCCAACGAGCAGTCGGGCAGAGCTGAAGGAGCAATCGGCAATCGGCAATCGGCAATCGGCAATCGAGATACAGGGCTACCTCCGGCCCGACGGAAGCGTGGGCGTGCGGAATCACGTGCTCGTTCTGCCCACCGTGGGCTGCTCGTGCCACGTGGCGGCGAAGATCGCCGAAGGGGTGCCGGAGGCTGTGGCAATCAGCCACCAGCACGGGTGCGCGCAGATCGGCGACGACGCGCAGGCGACCTTTCGCACCCTGGCCGGCACAGGGGCGAACCCGAACGTGGGCGGGGCGCTCGTCGTGGCCCTCGGCTGCGAGCAATGGGCTGCCGAGGCATTCGCCGCCGAAATCCGCAGGGCCGGCAAGCCGGCCGAAGTCGTCGGCATCCAGGCCGAGGGCGGCACCTCGAAGGCCATCGCCCGCGGCCGCGAACTCCTCCGCACCCTCGCCGCCCGGGTGCTGCCGCGGCGGCGCGTCCCCTGCCCCTTCGACCGCCTGATCATCGCAATGGAGTGCGGCGGCTCCGACTCCTTCTCCGGCCTTACGGGCAACCCGCTCGTCGGCGAGATCGCCGACCGCGCCGTCGCCGCCGGCGCCACGGTGATGGTTTCCGAGACCACCGAGTTCATCGGCGCCGAACATCTCCTGGCCACGCGCGGCGCCTTCCCCGAAATCGGCGAGCAGGCCCGCAAAATGGTCCTCGACTGCGAAAAGCTCTGCCGCTTCTACGGCGCCGACCTCACAGGCTCCAACCCCTCCCCAGGCAACATCGAGGGCGGCATCACCACCATCGAGGAAAAATCCCTCGGCTGCGTCCACAAGGGCGGCCACAGCCCCATCCAGGAAGTCCTCGACTATGCCCAGCGCCCCACCGAGCGCGGCCTCGTCCTCATGGACACCCCCGGCAACGACATCGAATCCGTCGCCGGCATGGTCGCCGGCGGCGCCACCCTCGTTCTCTTCACCACCGGCCGCGGCACCCCCCTCGGCTGCGCCATCGCCCCCGTCATCAAGCTCGCCACCAACACCCCCCTCGCCGAGAAGATGGCCGAGAACATGGACTTCAACGCCGGCCTGATCGCCGATGGCGCCGAAACGATGTCCGAAGCCGCCGACCGCCTCTGGGCCTTGATGCTCGAAGTCGCCAACGGTCGCCCCACCCGCTCCGAGGCCCTCGGCCACCGCGAATTCGGCATCCGCCGAACCGCCCCCACCCTGTAGCGCCGCGAACAGGCGACAGATTGCCAATCTCCCCACCTATGGGTTTGGCCATCTGTAGAGCGCAGGGCCATCTCCGCAACGCCCTGCGGCATAAGCTCTTATGGCCCACACGACACACTCCAGAGTCCCTCACAGATGGCCAACTCACCCCGCCGCCCCGCACGCATTCAGCGAGGAACAGCCAGCCCCCTCTCCCTCTGGGAGAGGGTTCGGGTGAGGGTGTTTGCCTTGCCGCCAACGATGCAGAGTGGACCCTCGCCCACCCGCCCCTAGCGCGATGTGCCCGCAGCCGAAATGTCGTTAGCCGTTGTAACTGACCTAGCCCCAGAAGCTTACGCCTCCGTGGTGTGCCTGGCACCGCAAGCCCCGCAAGCCGCGACCTGACCCCAGGGGCACCAGGGCCAAGGGCCCACCGCCGTGCCAGCAGGGCCCTAGGGCCGTGACCCCAGGGCCGCGACAAGTGAGGGGCGCATCCTGCGGGATCAGCTCATGGGATCGCTCGGCGGGCGGAGTTTCTTCCTCACAAAGCCCCACAGCACTCCCGACAACAGCGTGAGCAGGATCGTGGAGAACAGGATCAGGCCGCCCTCGAGAGCCAGAAGCGAGTAGTCTATGCCCATCGAGACACGCATCGTCAGTGGCCGCGATCTTCCCCACCCAGAGAAGGCCCTCCGCTGTGAGGGCGTGGCGAAGAGCACCGCGTCGGGTCTGCACCGGTCTACCATACACTCGTACTCCACGGTGAAGTCCCGCCCGGTCTCCTCTTCATAGCGCGTCTCGGTGGCCCACGCCCACAGAGGAGGGTGGGCACTCCAAACGAAGAGTCCAAGCATCCCACACGTGAGAACGACCCACTGCACCGGGTCCAGCGCTCCTGTTCGGTACCGCCGTTCTGGGACACACAATGCCCCAAGCCCAACTGCGGCCGAGATTCCCATGACCAGCAAGGGCGGCAAGACACCGGGAACGGCCCACAACGTGGCCGCCGCCGCTGAGGCCACCGTCACGAAGATCAGCCAGATTCTCCGCCGCGTGCGCATTGTGTGTATGCCTAGGATGACCACAAGCGGGCCAAGCGCCGTGCCTAGCCCGATCCAGGCTTGAGCATGCGTGGGCCCGCTCGCCTGCGGCTGGACTGGGATGCTAATGCGTATCGTCAGCCCCACCCAGAGCGTGAGCAGACCCGCGATGATCGCGATGCCGCCCGCCGTCGCTCTGGCGGGATTGGGCCGCTGACCTACCATGCGGAGTGGTGGCCCACCCGTACCAGCCACAGAAGCTGGGGGCGGGATGGCTGGCGTCGCGAGCTCAGCGGATGCTGGCACGCCTGCCTGAACGCCATCTCCCGCGGCGTCCCCAATCTCAGCGGGCGGGGCCTCATCAAGATTCTCCTCCACATCCTGACGCTGTGTGACCAAGTCGTGTTCCGGCAGCAGGCAGCCATCGTCAGGCCTTTGAGCAGCTTCGGCCTGTCCGCCCGGTCCAGTTGGGCCCTGATCTGCGCGAGGAATCCCGTTCCATTCGCCGCAGTGACCGCACTTGACAAACGTAGCTTCACCCGAGCCAGGTGACCGCAAGGGCTCTCCGCATCTACTGCAGAGACGCAAGGGCACGTGCACGCCGCTCATTCAGCGCCTCCTGTACGTATCGGCGACCCCGTGGGACAGGTGCACGATCTTGTCTTCTCACTCAGCCAAGGCGCGCCGGCCGGATGAGCGATGGGCAGACGAGCTGAGGTCCCGGACGGTGTTCCCCGGGGCGGAACTGCTGGGCGACGAGTTACTGCCAGACAGCCAGGAACCGGGGGCCGCGTCGGCTAGTGCCTGGAATCGGGTGCAGCCGGGACGGTCCGGCAGGAGTCGTGGTATCGCCGGACCTGTCGGCATAGCGACGGTCGAATGTCTTGAGGTATTCGACGAGCCGCGCCATGTCGTGCCGCATCGGTGCGACATAGCACATCGGCTGCGACAGATCTCCTCGATGGCGCGGTCAGCGTCCGTCATGGCGTGCTCTCTCTTCTGGCGCATGGTAACGATCGCCGGCGTGGTGCGCTCGTCGTAGTGGAAGCTGAAGCTCGTGGTCTCAACGTAGACGACCTTGCTCATGGATGTAGTATCGCGCGGAAGGCAGGGCTTTTCAAGTCTGGTTCTCCCGAGTCACCCGCACGAACCGGCGACTCAGGCGAGTCAGGCGAGTTGGGACATGTTGTGGTCTGTCACGGATGCCCCCACAACCCGCCGGGCTTCCGAGACCTCCCCATGAAGCTGCCGAGTCAGCCGATTGCGGTGTGCCCCAAGGCACCCGCAACCTGTAGTAGCCCCAGTCTGACGACCCCGCCGGAGGGTTTTGGGGCCGCCGTACTCAACTCAAGCCGTGGCAGAGACCCTCCTGCGGGAAGGTCCTCCCCATGCCCCTTCCAGGAGCTCCTACACCGCGGTCCAGCCGCCGTCTACGGAGAGGACGGTGCCGGTGACCATGCCGGCCTCGGGGCTGGCGAGGTAGGTGGCGGCGGCAGCGACGTCCTCGGGCAGGGCGAGCTTGCCAGCAGGGATGCGGTCTATGACGGACTGGCGGAATGCCTGGTTCGCCAGGCGGGCACGGGTGAGGCCGGTCTCGACGAAGGTCGGGGCAATGGCGTTGACGGTGACGCCGTGCTTGGCCCACTCGACGGCCAGCGTCTTCGCCAGGAGAATGACCGCGGCCTTGCTGGAGCAGTAGACGGGCTGGCCCGCGATGGCGACCAGGCCCGACTGGCTTGAGAGGAAGATGATGCGGCCCCAGCCCCGCGCAATCATCGGGCTCGCCACAGCCTGGGCCATGAAGAACTGGCCCTTCACGTTGGTGTCGAACACGGCGTCCCAGTTGGCCTCGGTGACTTCGAGGCCGGCAGCGGGGCGGTTGATGCCCGCGTTGTTCACCAGGATGTCAATGCTGCCGAGGTCGCGCTCGGCGGCGGCGACGCCGTCGCGGATTGCCGCGAGGTCGCAGATGTCAATGGCGAGCGTGGCCACACGATGGCCGTGGGTGGCGACTTTGGCGGCGGCCTCGTCCAGGCTCACGCCTGGGCGGTCGCTGAGTGCCACGTCGGCTCCCTGGCGCGCCAAGGCGACGGATATCGCGGTCCCGAACCCGCCTGCTGCTCCGGTGACCAATGCCACCTTGCCATCCAACCTGAACATTGCCTCGCTCATGCTCTTGGCTCCGAGAGTGTAGGAGTTCCTGCGAGGGGCCTGGGGGGAGCTTCTCGCGCACACTCAGGCACATGAGGGCTCCACTCCCTCCCCCTTGGGGGGAGGGCCGGGGTGAGGGTGCCTTGCATGGGCATCGGGGGAAGCCAAGCACCCTCACCCCAGCCCTCTCCCCGAGGGAGAGGGGGAAAGGGCTCACCTCGCCGGACAAGCGCTTTGCCGCGCGAAGCTGCCCCAATCCCTTCATCACGAGTATCGTTCCACTCGCACGCGCGCGGTGATCGCGTGGGCGAGCATGTTTTCGAGCTTGCACTGGCGTTCGGTGACGGCGCCGATGTCGCGGCTGGCGGCGGGGGTGAGGCGCTGGTAGGTGCAGGTCTTGAGGAACTTGCCGACCCAGAGGCCGCCCGTGTAGCGAGCGGCGCGGCCCGTGGGCAGGATGTGGTTGGTGCCGATGCTCTTGTCGCCGTAGGCCACGGTCGTCTCCTCGCCAATGAAGAGCGAGCCGTAGTTGGTCAGGCGGTTGAAGTAGAAATCGGTGTCGCGGACGTGGAGTTCGAGGTGCTCGGGCGCGTAGTCGTCGCTCAGGGCGCAGGCCTCCTCGGGGCTGTCGGCCACGAGGACGATGCCGTTGTCGCGCCAGGAGAGCGCCGCTACGTCGCGGGTGGGGAGGACGGCGAGCTGTTTCTCCAGTTCCGCGACCGCCGCGCGGGCGAATGCCTCGCTGAGGCAGATGAGGCAGACGCCGCTGTTCGGGTCGTGCTCGGCCTGGCCCAGGAGGTCGCAGGCCACGAGTGCGGGGTCGGCCGCGTCGTCGGCGATGACCAGGATTTCGGTCGGCCCGGCCAGCAAGTCAATGCCCACGCGGCCGAAGAGCTGGCGCTTGGCCTCGGTGACGAAGCGGTTGCCCGCGCCGACGAGCATGTCCACGGGCTCCACCTCGCCGAGGCCGAAGGCCATCATCGCGAGGGCCTGGACGCCCCCGAGGACGAAGATGCGGTCTGCCCCCGCCTTCGCCATCGCGTTGATCGTGGCCGGGTAGTAGCCTTGCCCCTTGACCGGCGGCGTGCAGGCGGCCACGCTCCTGACCCCCGCGACCTTGGCGGGGATGATGCTCATCTGGGCCGAGCCGAACATCGGGTAGCGTCCGCCCGGCACGTAGCAGCCGACCGAGTTGACGGGGATGTGCTTGTGGCCGAGGACGACGCCCGGCCGCACCTCGACCTCCAGTGGCAGGAGCGTGGCGAGCTGGGCCTCGGCGAAGGCCCGCACGTTCGCCTGGCAGTAGGCCGTGTCGCGGATGGCCTCCTCCGAGAGCTTCGCCACGGCCTCCTCGACCTCTGGCTTGCCCAGCTCGAAGCTCGGCGGGTCCCAGTCGTCGAGCCGCTTACTGAGCTTGCGGACGGCGTCCATGCCGCCGCGCTCAATGTCGCGGAGCATTTCGGAGACGATTCGTGTCGTCTCCGCGTCTTGCTGAAGCAATGTGTGTCCGCCGCTCTTGATCGTCTTCATTCGCTTGTTCCCTGGTTCCCGGTCCTGCGGCCACTACGCCGCGCACCAGTGTACCGGTTCCCCGCTCCGTTTCAACACGCGGCGCCGGTTGTGGCACGGCTGGCTTGCCCAGCCGTGTCTTGAGTGTTGCCGCGGGAACACGGCTGGGCAAGCCAGCCGTGCCACAACCGAGGGGCGGGGCCCCGGCCAACAGCGACTTGACGCTGCGTGCGGGCGCGAGTACCCTGTGTGGAGGCTGGGACGAGGCAGTTCAGATCCAGTGAAGGAGAGCGCATGGCGGAGTTTCCACGCACCACCGTCGGCGGGGTCTCGATCTCGCGGCTGATCGTGGGCACCAACTGGTTCCTGGGCTACTCGCACACCTCGGCGGCGAAGGACCGCTTCATCAAGGAGTTCATGACCCGCGAGCGGGTGGCGGACATCCTGACGGTGTTCCTTCAGGCGGGCGTGGACGCGGTGATGGGGATGCCCGTGCCGATGCTCAGCGGGGCCATCGAGGACGCTCAGTACCGCACGGGGAGCAAGATGCACCTGATCCTGACGCCCACGTTCAACATCCGCCCCGGCGGCCCGCCCGAGCAGGAGCCGCCGCTCGTGTTCGATCGCTGTAAAGAGCTGGGGGCCACCTTCTGCTTCCCCCACTCGTCGCTGGTGGACTGCCTGGTGGACCGGTTGAACCGCACGATACGCGGCTACGACGGCTATGCGAAGCTCATCCGCGAGCGCGGGATGGTGCCCGGCCTCTCGACCCATCTGCCCGAGAGCGTCGTCATCGCCGACCAGACGGGGGGCGACGTCGAGACCTACATCCAGATCTACAACTCGGCCGGCTTCCTGATGACGGTGGAGGCCGACTGGTGCATGCGGATCATCCAGAACGCGAAGAAGCCTGTAATGACGATCAAGCCGCTGGCGGCCGGCCGCATCCTGCCGCCCGTGGGCCTCGCCTTCGTGTGGAACACGATCCGCGACCAGGACATGGTGACCATCGGGACGACGACGCCCGACGAGGCGCGCGAGGCCATCGAGCTGTCGCTCAGCTTCCTCGAGCGCCGCATCCCGACCATCGAGCTGCAGAAGACCCGCAGCAAGAAGGGGCTGGAGTAGACCCCCCCCGGTAAGGCGTGATTGACTGTCGTCCTCGTCCCTCGTCCTCGTCCTTCGTCCTCGATCCTCTTGGCTCGGGGAAGAGAGGAGCCGAGAACGAGGACGAGGGACGAGGACGAGGACGATTGGAGAGGATTGCTCGGATGAAGTGCTTTGTGACAGGCGCCGCGGGCTTCGTTGGCTCCCACCTGTGCCGCCGGCTGCTGGCCGAGGGCGCCGAGGTGGTCGGCATTGACTCGTTCACCGACTACTATCCGCGCCCCGTCAAGGACGCCCGGGTGGCCACGCTGGCCGGCAAGCCCGGCTTCACGCTCGTCGAGGGCGATGTGTTGACGGCTGATCTCGACGCTCTGGCCGCCGGCTCCGACTTCATCTTCCACCAGGCGGCCCAGGCCGGCGTCCGCGCGAGCTGGGGCCAGACCTTCGACATCTACACCAACAACAACGTCCTGGCCACCCAGCGGATGCTCGAATGCGCCCGCCGCGTGAAGCCGAAGAAGTTCGTCTACGCCTCCTCGTCGTCCGTCTACGGCGAGGGCCGCGAGCGGCCGACCAAGGAGAACGACCCGAAGGTGCCCCTCTCGCCCTACGGCGTGACGAAGCTGGCCGGCGAGCACCTGTGCCACCTCTACGAGCACAACTTCGGCGTGCCGACCATTTCGCTCCGCTACTTCACCGTCTACGGCCCGCTGGGCCGGCCCGACATGTCCATCTGGAAGTTCACCCTCGCCATGCTCCGGGGCGAGGAGCTGGCCGTCTACGGCGACGGGGAGCAATCGCGCGGCTTCACCTACGTCGCCGACGTGGTCGAGGCCAACGTCCTGGCCGCCCGCTCGAAGCTCAGCGACACGGCGTTCAACGTCGGCGGCGCCAGCACCGTGACCGTGAACCAGCTCATCCGCCAGATCGAGCGCATCCTGGGCAAGAAGGCCCGCGTCCGCCACGAGCCCCCCGCCCAGGGAGACGCGCGCCACACCGAGGCCGACATGACCCGCACCCGCAAGCTCCTCGGCCTCACCGCCCGCACGCCCCTCAGCAAGGGCCTCCCGCCCTCCATCCAGTCCATTCGCGACTTCTATGGCCTCTGAGACAGGAGCAGCCATGCTCTCCGACCGCGTGAAGCACATTGACGCCTCGGGCATTCGCAAGGTGTTCGACCTCGCGGCGACGATGAAGGACCCGATCAACCTGAGCATCGGCCAGCCCGACTTCGACGTGCCCGAGCCAATCAAGGACGCCGCCATCGCGGCCATCCGCGCCGGCCACAACCGCTACACCCAGACCCAAGGCATCCCCGAGCTCCACGCCGCCATCCGCGCGATGCTCAAGGAGCAGAAGCACTTCGACCCCGAGGCCACGCTCATCACCTCTGCCGTCTCCGGCGGCCTGCTCCTCGCCTTCCTCGCCACGCTGAACCCGGGCGACGAGGTGATCATCCCCGACCCGTATTTCGTCATGTATAAGCACCTGGCGACGCTCTGTGGGGCGAAGCCGGTCATGCTCGACACGTATCCCGACTTCCGTCTGCGCCGCGAGGCCCTCGAGCCGCTGCTCACCGAGCGCACCAAAATGCTCGTCGTCAACAGCCCGTGCAACCCCACGGGAGCCGTCTACACCGGGGATGAGCTGCGGATGGTCGCTGACCTGGCGCGGAGCCGCAGCATCCTGGTCGTGTCGGACGAAACCTACGAATCGTTCGTCTACGACGCGCCCTACACCTCGATGGCCAGCCTCCACCCGCCGACGCTGCTCCTCAGCGGCTTCTCGAAGACCTACGCGATGACCGGCTGGCGGCTGGGCTACGCGGCGGGGCCGGGCGAGGTCATCTCGGCCATGACCAAGCTCCAGCAATACACCTTCGTCTGCGCCCCCTCCTTCGCCCAGCGCGCGGGGCTGACCGCCCTCGACTACGACGTGTCGGACCTGATGGCCGCCTACCATCGCCGCCGCGACCTCATCTACGGCGGCCTGCGCGACGCCGGCTACGACGTCCAGAAGCCCGCCGGCTCCTTCTACATCTTCCCCCGCGTGCCCTGGGGCAGCGACATGGAGTTCGTCGAGCAGGCCATCCGCAACAACCTGCTCATCATCCCGGGCAGCGTCTTCAGCGAACGGTCGAGCCACTTCCGCATCGCCTTCCCCGTGGCCGACGACACGATCGCCCGCGGCATCGAGGTCCTCAGGCGCCTGCGCAGCCGATAGAGGCGATGGGTATCACATCTTTGGTTCAGCCAGGTCTCGCATCACCTGCGCTCGGGCTTGCGGATCAAGTCGCGGAGCCAGACGAGTTCCTCATGCGACAGGCGCCGACCGAAGACAACCCTGGCGCGGGCCGATCGCGCAACCAGTGCTTCGCCGCCACCCGGCGCACCAACGCCCTCGGGCTCGGCCTCGATCTCCAATCCCTCCAATTCGCTGACAGGGATCACCACCAGCTTGGGGGAGAGAGAGGGCCAAGTGAGGATGCCAAGCCCACGAGGGGAGACTGACACAACCGTCCGCCGACGCATACTGACCATGGTGAGAGCGCCGAACGAGAGCATCGGCAAGAGCACGAGGAACACGACGCTCCCTCCGACTATGATGACCATCAGGTGCGGCGGCAGACCCTCGTCTCTGGCCAAGACAAAGCCAATCACGACGAGCGCCAGGTCCAGAACAACGGCCGCAATAAGGCCCGGGACCAAATGCCGAGCCTTGTATGCTTCACGGATGCGGATGTGAAGGGTGTCGCCCACCACGCAAGTCTCGTGGCGCCTGCCTGGCACGTGCGGTGGAGCCGGCAGACGTCCCTGGCCGTCTGTCACTTCCTCTGGCGCCATATCGTGCCTCCTTGCTCGCGTCGCGTGGCATGGCGAGTGGCACCAACCTACGGCATTGGCGCCGGCCCAGCCCGCCCCAACGGGCGACAGGCGGTAGCCACGGGCGTGAGCCCGTGGAAGAGGGCGAACCCCCGGCCCAGCCCCCGCAGGGGGCGGTAGAACCCCGGATTCGCGCGTCTCACCCACTTTCTGCCGCCCCCTGCGGGGGCTAGGGCAAGGGTATGCCGCAGTCCCACGGGCTTACGCCCGTGGCTACCCTCTGTCGCCCTGTCGGGCTCATGTTGCGCTGCTCTGCGGTCTCAGCGCAACTCGAGCACGGCCACGTCCTCACCCTCAAGGGCGAGCGTGGCCTTGCCATCCTTCCATTCGATGGTCTTGCCGCCCACAAGCTCACGGCTGGCGGCGGGGGGCTTGCCCTCGATGGTGATGGTCGCCGTGCGCGGCTCGGGGCTGTCGTTGAAGACGGTGAGGTACTTCTCGCCGAAACGCTCGACGTAGACCTTGGGGTCGTTCGACCGGGCGCGGGTGATCGGCTCCCAGCCCGCTTCGGCCACCACTTTGCACAACGGCACGTACTTCTTGAAAAGCGGCCTGTCCCGCTCGTAGAGCTCGGGCCGCTGGAAGTACTGGCCCGTCGAGGCGTCGGCGCTGAAGAAGCCAGGGAACATGCCATACGCCAGGCACCGCTTCATGTATTTCTCGACGAGCGCGTGGCTGAACTGGCTGAAGTCGGTGTTCATCAGGAAGCAATAGGGCTTCCCCTTGCACATCGCGCGGCGGTAGAGCATATCGGCATCGGACATCGGCCGCCACTTGCCGCCGGGGTTCCAGTTGGTCTCGGTGCCGCCGACCTCGAGCATGGGGATGAGCCAGGGCAGCCTGTCGGGCGCGCCGTTCGCCATCATCAGCTTGCCCATCTTGTGGACGTCGGCGGCGATGGCTCGGACGTATTCGAAGGCGATGAGGCCGCGGAAGATGGCCGGCTTGCGGGTGTCGAGGGAGAAGGTGAGCGGCGTGTCGGCGGCGGCGAAGTGGTCGCGGCGGAAGTCCAGCTCGTCCGTGACGTACCCCTCGCTCGAATCCACGTATTCGCCGTCGAGATCGCCGTTGCGTTTCGGGCCGTAGAGCTGCTCGATGAGCTTGGGGTTCCACTTGTTCTTGAAGTCGGTCACATCGCCCTGGATGCCGGGCATGGAGTTCATGCTCCACACGGCGCCGTTGCACCAGGGGGTGTCCAGGAGGCGGGCGGGGATTTGGCCCG
>VGYV01000141.1 GCA_016872855.1 Planctomycetota bacterium | reverse complement strand
CCCCCCTCTGAAGCCCTTCGGCCTATCCCCCAATGCCTCTGAAAACTCCGACTGGCCGAAGGCCAGTCGTCGGTCTGAGTCTCTTATTTCCGAGGGCCGTTTGTCCAGTTCACGCTGAACCAGTACACTAGTTCCCACTGACCCCGCCGACGGCGGCCGGTCGAAGAGCACCTGGGAGATTGACGTACCTTCTCCTCTTTACAGGGAGAAGCCTGAGCTTCGCCCCAAGCTGATCCTCGAGTTCGCCCCGATCGGACGCGACTATCTGGCCGGCATGACACATAGCCTCGCGCGCATCTGCGACCGCTCGACCCGCTTCGGTTATCGCGGCGGCTACGGCACAAGCCACAAGCTCTCGATGGCCGCCAACGAATTCGAAGGCTTCCAGGTCATCCTCTACCCGATGCTCGAAGACCTGAAGAACGTCCGCTTCACCTGGAGCGACCTGAAGGGCGATGGCGGCAAGGCCATCCCCGCGACCGACGTCGAGTGCTTTACCGAGGACTGGTACAGGCTGCGCGCAAACTGGAAGACCCGCGACGTGTTCTTCCGCGGCAAGCTCTACGACATCGTGGACCCGCTCATTCCGTTCAAGCCGACCACGGTCAAGCGCCACGTCCACACCCCCTTCTACTTCCGCGTTCGCACACGGCCCGACACCGCGGCGGGCACTTACCGCGGCACGATCACCGTCCAGGCCGACAATGCAAGACCCACCGAGCTTTCCCTCGATGTCAAGGTCTGGCCCTACGCCATCCCGGAGAAGTGGAACTTCCACACGATGGGCCAATTCGTCTACGACAACGTCACGCGGTTCCACGGCAAGGACTTCAACGACGAGGTCCGCCGCCGCTACTACGACTTCCTCCTCGACCACCGCTTCGCCCCGACCGAGCAATACATCCCCATCCTCTCGCCGCGGGCGGATATGGAGTACTGCCTCAAGCGGGGGATGAACACCATCTACCTGAGCGGCAACTTCCGCGGCTCGGATGCGGAGATGGCGGAGCTGAGGAAGCGTTACGACGCGGTGATCAAGCTCGGCGCCCTCGACCACGCCCTCGTCTACATCGGCGACGAGACGGACAAGTGGGACACAATGCACCGCCTCGCCAACCTCGTCCACGCCCACCTCCCCGGCGCCCTGGTGATGATCGGCGGCAGCTTCCCGCGGCCCGAATTGCTCAACTACATTGACATCTACGACCCGCAAACCGGCGGCGGGAGCAAGGTCTACAGCCTCGAGGAAGAGGGCCTGAAGCTCATCCGCGAATCGCAGGAGCGCGGCGAAGAGTTCTACTGGTACGTCGCCGCCGGGCCGCAGTACCCCCACCCGAACGTCCAGATGGAATACCCGCCAGTCATCGGCCGCACCTACTTCTGGATGACCTGGAAGTACGGCGTCACGGGCTTCGAGTACTACTGCTACAACATCTGGGAGAAGAACTACCCGAAGGACCCCGCCGAGCGCTACCCGAACTCGAAGTGGCAAGCGGACGGCTGGAGCCGCGGCTGGCCGAGCAACGGCGACGGCATGCTCTTCTACCCCGGGCCAATCTCAGGCCTCCGCTTTGAGGCCATCCGCGACGGCATCGAGGACTGGGAGAGCCACCTCGCGCTGCGCGACTGCGTGGAGGCGGTCCGCCACCGCAAGCACGCGGCGAAGCACAAGGACCTCATCGCCGAGGCCGAGAAGCTGCTGAAGGTGGACGAAGATATGGTGGCTGGCTTCACCAGGTACTGTCTCGACCCCGACAAGCTGCTGGCCCGGCGCGAGGCGCTCGGCGACCTGATCGCCCGCTTCGCCGCCGTCCTGCCCCTCACCGAGAAGTGGGATGCCGGGGCCTACACCCTGGCCAAGGCCGCCGAAGTTCGGATTGCGAAGGAGACCGCGCGCCGCCGGAAGATGCTCCGCGAGCGCCACATCACGGCCTGCGAAGCCCTCAAAGCTACGCCACTCTCCGATGAACAATGGGCCGCCCTCTGGCCCCAGCGCGTCCTCTTCAAGCAGGACTTCGAGTCAGATGGCGACTGGGATGGCGACGTAGTGGATGTGGGCGGGGCCTCCGCGCCCCGCGCCGCTCCACGCGGGGCAGAGACGCCCCGCCCACAACGGGCGTTGGCGGGGGAGATGAAGAACAAGTATCACGCCCGTTTCGCTCGCGTCGGCATCCGCACCGACCACGCCCGCGCGGCCACCGCCACCTGGCTCAAGTTCCGCTACTTCGTCAACAAGCCCGGCCCCATCGAGGTGATGGCCTTCGACCTCACCCAGGGCGACAACTATGCGGGCCGCATCGCCGAACCAGTGGTCGGCAAGTGGGCCGAGGCCACGCTGAACATCACGCGCGACTTCCGCCGCAAGGACGGCTCCGCCGCCCGCCTCGCCCCCGGCGACGCCCTCGACGACCTCTTCCTCGGCGCCGGCAAGCCCGGCGACAAGGAGTGCCAGCTTCTCGTGGACGATGTGCGGCTGCTTGGCCTCGACTGAGCCAACGCCGCGCATCACGCTCAGAAATCGGTCGGCTCGGGCTTGCGGACGGAGGGGGTGAAGCCGAGGGGGGAGACGGTGTTCTGGCCGTTGTCGAGCGGCTCGATGATCACGCCGCAGAAGCCGTGGCGCCACTCGCGCAGGAAGCCCTCGCCCTCGAACGCCAGCTTGCCCCAGCCCGACGAGCCGGGGAACCGCTGGCCGTCCTTGATCTCGAAGGACAGGGGCTTCGCCCCGCGGACCTGCGCCGAAACTACGACCTCATCCTCAACCTTCATCTCATACGAGCCGTCGGGCAGGAGGGTGCTGGTGATGCGGTACGCCTTGTCGTCCTCCAGCGGGAAGTGCTTCTTGAAGGCTTCGGCGGGTTGGAGGGCGGTGCGGTCGCCGCCGCCGTAGCCGGCCTCCGCCCACGCGCGCGAGGTGGAGAGGCCGACTCCCTCCTTCTTCACGTGGGTGATCACCTGGCCGTTCTTGAAGGGATGAATGATCTGGAGGCCGAAGGCCGAGCCGCCGCGGGCGTAGGAGAGGGTCCAGCGGGTGCCCAGCTTCGCCCACTCTGGGCCGGCGCACACCAACAGGCCCTTGGCCCCGCCGCGTCCGTCGCCGCGCGGCGCGTCGAAGGCGATGGCAAGAGGGTTCGCTCCCGCGGCGCCGCGCTTGCCTTCGAGCCTCGCGGCCACGAGCACCGGCTCCGCATCGTCCAGCGTCGCGGGCGCGTCCGGCGGCTCGCCGGCGAGGCCCGCGGCCGAGCCGAGCGCCGCGATCAGGCTAACTGTGATCGCCGCCTTGCGCTCCATTTCCTCGTCCTACCCGCCACCTCCCCCTTGCCCTTGATAGACGCACCCCCTGCTCGGGGAGTTCCCGACTTCTCGCCACTGCCCGTCTACTCGAAGGGCACGAGCGGCGCGCCGCTGCCCTTGAAGCTCTGGAGCGTCGCCTCGCGATTCGCTGCCGTGAGGTCGAGCTTGAGCGTCGTGTCGCCGTGCACGACGGCCACGACGCGCTTCTCGCCATCAATCAGTGCGACCGCGTAGGGCAGCCGCAGGCGATAGACGTCCCGCGGCAGCTTGCCGAGCTGGTCGAGGGAGTACCGCGCGCCATACTTCGCGGCGTGCTCCGCCACGACCGCGACGAGGCTGTAGGAGAAGCGCTGGTGCATCGAGGAGTAGAGCGTCGTCGTGCCTGCCTTCGCGGGCACGAGCGGCACGGGCCGTCCGCCGATGCCCTTCGAGAGGTTGGCACGGTCCCGCGTCTTGTTTGATGCCTCGGGGTGGAAGGCGATGGCCGTCTGGTTCTCCGGCTGTTGCGGCGGCACCAGCGTGCCGGCTGCGTCCTCGATCTGGTAGGGCTTGCCGCGCTCGTCGGGCTTCTCGAACTTCGCGTCGAGCTGGCCCTCGGCGAGGCGCCCGAGCCAGGCCGCCATGCTCAAGCCGCCCGCGCCTCGGCCGGGCTTCAGCTTCACCTTGAGCGCGAAGTGGTCGAGGTAGCCCAGGAGCTGCGTCGGCTCCGTCGGCGGGCCTTTGTCGGTGCACTTCAGGCCGGAGACGCTCGGCGCGCCGTCGAACTCCAGCGCGGCTTCCCCACCATCCGCGGCACCCAACCAGAGCGTCACGGCAGTGGCGACGAGCAAGCCGCGTGAGGGCTGCCGCGTCATGTCCGCACTCCTTCGGCCTCCCCGGCCGCCGACCGCTATTGTACGCGGGCCGTGAGCCGACTTCAATGCCCAACGCGGCTGCATTGACTTCCCAGGACCTGTGTGGTAAGAATCGAGGGCGTGTTGCACCGGGTCGGTCCAGGGCATCCACCCCGTTCGGAGTCCCGCCTTCAGGCGGATTTGGCCGCCAGATGACCGCCTGAAGGCGGGACTCCCAACGAGTTCGCCCTTGGGCAACACGCCCTCATTGGCCGACACTACTCGGAGGATGCATGGGCATGGTCATCTCGCCTCGCGTCACGTCGCCACACGCGACCGACTTCAGCAGCCTCAAGGCCCTGTTCGCCAGCCCGCGGTTGGCGAGCAAGAAGGGGCAGGACCTCGCCATCGCCATCTGGGAGCTGATCGTGGACAAACGGGAGGGGCTCTACCACTCCTGCCCGCCCATCGAGCGGCTCACCGACCACTTCGTGTGGGACCCGCTGAAGATCTTCAACTGCTTCGGCTGGAGTATCTGCGGCCTGACGGCGGACCTGATGGCCGTGCTCTACAAGGCGGCCGGCTTCGCCGACGCGCGGATTGCGAATCTCAAGGAGCACGAGGCAGCCGAGGTCTTCTACGACGGCGGCTGGCACCTGCTCGACGGCGATCTCCAGGCGTTTCATCGCCGCCATTCGCCGCACCAGGACGTCATCGCCAGCCACGCTGAGTGCCTCGCCGATCCCACGCTTGTGAGCCGCCAGCAGAACCCCTCGACGCCCTACTACCTTCCGGACCGGCCGCCAGACAAGATGGCCGAACTCTACGAGGTTGCCCCCTCCTACGACCGCGCCTACGCCGAGCCCGCGCACACGATGGATTTCGTGCTCCGCCCCGGCGAGCGCCTCGAACGCCAGACCTTCCACGAGGGCAGGTGGATCTGGTTCTCAAACTACAACGAGTTCAAGAGCCGTTGGCCGAGCGAGTGGAAGGACGACGGCCCGTGGGAGCGCTTCCCGCCCCATCGCCGCTTCGGCAACGGCCGCTGGGTCTACCGGCCGAACCTGACACGGGGCTTCCGTGACTTCGAGTTGGGCGTGCTCGAAGCCGATGGCATCGAGGCCGGCGAGCGCGGGGCCACCGTCGTGCGGCAAGGCGCCGCCTCATGTACCTTCGAGTTTGCCTCCCCCTATCCCTACGCCGGCACGCCCGCGCGCGAGGGGAAGGAAGCGCCCCGTAACGGCTGCCTCGTGGAGACGACGATTGCCGTCGCCGAGGGCAGCGCGGCGCGGCTGCGCCTGGCCGTGGACCCCGACCTGCCCTGGTTCACCGTGTGGGAAAGCCCCGGGCCGGGGTTGCACAGGATGCGCCTCGACCTCACCGAGCACGTGGTCAACGCCTATCGCTACCTGCTGAGGTTCGAGTTCGACGCCAGACCGCCTGAAGGCGGAACTACGAACAGCGGCATTGAGAGGCTGCGGGTGGAATCGTGGTTCATGGTCGCCCCCGGCTCGCTGGGCCGGCTGGTCGAGGGCGACAATGAGCTGACCGTGCGCTTCGGCGACGAGAAGGGGCTGCCCACCCGCCGCCTGCTCGTCGAGACCAACTTCCGCGACGAGGCCGACGTGGGGCGCAAGGCCTGCCGCCTCGACAACGCGCGCTTCGTCCCCGACCCCGCCGACCGCATCCTGCCCGCCGACCCTGCCCGGCCCTACGAGGTGGTCTTCAAGGTCGAGGCCCCGCCGCACGGAATGCTCCAGCGGCTCTACGCCTTCGGCGCATTCCGCGGGAAGGCCCCCGACGATCCGGCCGAGGACCGCGTGGCGGCCTATCTGGGGGAAACCCAGAACGGCCCGTGGCATCCCATCTTCGACGACACTCTCATCGCCGAGCGCCATCGCTGGCACTTCGACGCGCAGGGCGAGGCCGTGTTACCCAGGCCCGCCAAGACCGTGTTCGTGAGATTTGCCGCGCGCGTCGGCCTCATCAACGGCAAGATCCGCGCCCACTACCTCGACGACCGCGTGGCGGCCATCCGCACTCCCATCCTCGTCACCCACGTCTGGGAAGAAGCCGGCGCGCGCAGGAGCCACACCGAGCGCATCGAGCGCCCCGGCGAGCCCCACGCCTACCGCATCGCCTGCGGCTCGGAGCCGAGGTTCCGCTCGGTTCTCATGGCCGTGGGACACATTGCGATGTAGAGGCTGCGGCTGGCCCCTTGACAGGGTCCTGGCCGCCCGATATGATGCGGGGCGGCGGTTGCAGGACGCTTCGGATCCATCCATGAAAGGAGGACGGAATGGCTGGCATCATGGCGCAGCTCTGCCGGAGTTGTGGGTCTGGCAGCAAGGCGGGTCGGTGCTTTGGGTGCGGCACGAGAATCACCAGCGGAGGCGCGATGGCCCGGCTGTGCAGCACCTGCGGGTCCGGCAGCAAGGCAAAGCAGTGCATTGAATGCGGCAAGACGATCACCAGCGGCGGCGTGGTCGCCCGCCTCTGCTCGACCTGCGGCTCCGGCAGTAAGAAGGATAAGTGCGTGAAGTGCGGGAGGTAACCCGCCTCAGCTCTCTGCTGCCAGCGCCGAGCGGCGGCGCGCCGGCGCCTGCGCGCAGGAAGGGGGAACACGTGAAGACGTCACGAATGCTGCCATGGCTGAGTCCCGTCGCTGATGTAGTGTTCATTCTGTTGTCTATCGCAGCGGCATTGTACTTCCTGCTCCCCTTCTGGCTGGAGGAGAAGTATACGGGATTCGCTATCAACCTGGCGGCCGGCGGTGCGATCGTGCTCGTCACAATGCTCCTGTTGAAGGCTCAATCTGCTGCGGAGATGCGCAAGGAGCACGATGTTGAGCTCCTGAAAGCTCGCCTGGAGTTGTACGGGAGTCTATCGGATGAACTCAAGGGGATAATCAAGGCGGGGAAGGTAACAGACGAGAACCGGATTGCTGTCCTGATCCTCAGTCAGCGGATTGCTGCCATCGCAGGGAATGAGGTCGTCAAGGGTTTTCAGGACTTCGCCCGGGAATTCGCGAGGGCGGCAGAGGACAACGAAATCGACAGGGACGAGATACCCAGGCTGCTGAAGGCCTCAGCCCAGTTGAGCGCGAAGATGCGCGAGGACCTTGTGACCAGAGAGGAGCTGGGGACGCTTCACGCCGCAAGTGTGGCGCAGGCCGCTGAGAGTGTGGTCAATATGCTCCCCAAGCCACTGACACCCGAGGAGCGCTTTGTGATGCTATGTTCTGGCGAGGAGAAGGCGTACTACAGCCGAGCGCTTGAACACCTGCGGTCGAAGAAGGTCGAGCCTATCTGGGGACAGCCTGGCTTCTCGGTGAAAGATGCAGATGGTGCCCCCGTCATCTGGGGCGCGCCGTCAAGCTCCAAGCAGGCATCTGGCATACGCATACACAAGGAGAACCTCACCGAGGAAACGCAACGGCAGTTGGCCGAGTTCCTGGTGCCCAAGTGGCTCAGCCAAGGCAAGCTGGAAGGAAAGAAGCAGATTCGGGTCACGCCGAAGGATATGCCCGTCGAGGACCTCTGCCAACTGCTGGACATTGTTTTGGCATGAGCCGAGAGCCTGCCTTACGGTCGTGTTCTGGTGGTTCACAGAGCCAGCGTCTCTCCGTCGCGCAACAGGCGTAGAGGCGCGCTGAAGCGGGTGTACGCTTCGGGCCGCATGGTGTGGATGGGGATGAGGAGGCGGGGGCGAATGGCGCCAACGAGCCGCGCAAGGTCGGCGGGGGTTGCGTGGCCGCTTGTGTGAATCTCCTTCAACTGGATGCCGTGCCGTTCGCAGAACGGCTTCAGGTACTTGTCGTCGCGGAGATACCCTGACCACATAGACCAGACCATTTTCAGGCCTTCGACCGGGAACTTGGCAATGAAGCGCCCAAAGATGGAGTTGGAGCGACCGAGCATGAGAATCCCCGCGCGTCGCTCGACAATCTCCGGCGTCCTGATGCCATGGCCCGAGCGCATGACCGACCGCACGAAGTCTCCGTGTCCGTTCTCCTCGAGGGCCTTCTGCTGGTTGTGCCAGAACTTCACCCGCACGCCGTCCCAGGAGAACTGCGGGATGTTGCGCGAGAGGGGCGCCAGGACATGGAGTACGAATGCCCCATAGAGGTCCACCACAAGCGTCCGCCCCGTGCGACGAGCGACCCGGAAGGCCGTGACAATGCGGTCGAGGTTCTGCGCGGAGCAGAACAACATTGCCAGGTTCCCCTGGCCCTCCAGGTAGCTCAGAACTGCGCACTCAACGGCGGCCTCTGTGGCGTACTCAGGCGCACCCCTGTCCAGCGTCGAGCCCTCCATCAGCAGCACATCCACGTTGCACGGTGGGCGAGCAACTAGGTGTTCGAACAGGGCCTTCTTGCGTCCGTGCCCTCGCAGATCGCCTGAGTACAACACTTTCCTGTCGTCGGCCTGAACTTCCACGGCGATGGCGTCGGGAGCGGAATGGTCCACCGGGTGCGCTCGCACGAGGAAAGGCCCGATGGAGCGAGGCTGCCAGTTGGCTGCCAGAGGCACGAGGTGGCGGATGGCCCCCGAACGCTTGAGCATCCGCTCCGTGACGCGTATCAGGGCAATCGTGCCGGGCGTAGCGTGAACGGGAACATCGGCGCGCACAAAACGCCCGAGGCCATAGTGGTCGAGGTGGGAATGAGTGAGGATGACGCCCACGGCGCTCGATGCCCCGTGGCCGTACAGGCCAGGCACATTCGGCAGGATGCGCTGGGCGAGCAGTGCCTCGGTCGCCTTGCTTTCCAGTTGGGCTTCGTCGAATCGCGTGCCGTTGGGCTCAGACAGCGGCATGCCAATGTCGAGGAGCAAGCTCTGCCCTTGCGCGCGGAGTTCCACACAGCTTCCCCCGATTTCATGGGTGCCGCGATGAATTGTCAGCTCCATTTCGGTCAGCCCTCGCTTACGCGGTACTCATCCCAAAGCGCGTAGCCCACGCGGAAGAGCTTGACCTGCTTCGCAAAGTGCAAGTTGTTGATCGCTTGCCAGTTCGGTCGCTTACTGCCCGGGTTGAGTTCGGCCAGCACAATAAGGAACAGGACATCCTGGATGTGCGCGCTGATGGTGAGGGTTGCGAGCGCCTCGAGCACACCGCGCGGCTTCCTGAACAGGCCAAGTGCCAGCTTCTGGCGAAGCACGGTCTGCGTATCCTGGACTATCGCAGTCAAGTTCGCCGCGACGCCATCATAGTACCGCCCAAGTTGCTCGTGCAGCCGGCTCAAGTCCTGGTTCCGGCAGCCGAACTTCATCTCAATGAGTGCAAGGGAGACCGCCTGGTTCCTGCGTCGCTTGCCACGGGGCCAATATATCCCGACGAGGTCCGGCCGATCGGTCTTGCCCGCGGTTCCCCTGGATGCTTTCGAGACAGACGGGCCAACAATCTGTCGGTCAATAACGAGGTAGTCGGGATTCAACGTCGGCTCGTGAACGCTCGCCCTGACGAGCATCTGCTCGCATTCGATCTCATTGAGACCCACGCGGAGTTGCGATATGGCTTGCTTCATGGCGGGGACGCGCTCGACGAACGCCTGTGTATCAGCGATGGTGGTCAGGGAGCCGCCATGCGGAACGCCGCTCGCGAACTTGGGATGCACCGCAACCTGATACTGGCTGCGCCGCCGCGCAAGACGAACGAGGCTCTGTCCCTTGGAGTACACGTTGACTGCATCGTCGCGGATCTCAAGGATCAGGTCCCTGTCCTTCTGCACGCACTTCAGCAGCGGCAGGAGCATGCCGCTCTTGAGGTCAGCCATGAACTCGGGGCTCAGGATTCTGGGCATGACTCTCTCCACCCATTCACGTGTGACGCATCACGCGTCCTACTTCCCCTTCGGCACCAGGTCCACGATGCCGAGGTCAATGTACTGGCCGCCCATGGTTTGCTTGCAATGGACGGCGATGACGTTCTTGCCGGGCTTGAGGGCGGCGGCGCCTTCCTTGGTCATCTCGAGTTCCTCATACTGCGTGGTGAAGCCGCCGATCTTCAGGGCAAGGACGCCATTGATGTAGACCTCGGCGTCCTCGTCGTGGTGAATCGAGAACGCGGGGTTGGCGAGCTTGCCCTCGGGCAGCTCGACGGTGCGCCGCAGCCAGATGTCGCCCGTCCGCCATTCGGTGCGGACGGTGGTGCCCGGCGTGCCCTTGGTGCCGAAGCCGGCGGGGCCTTCCTTCCAAGCCTTGTCATCGTGCTCGGGCTTGAACCAGTCGTCGCCAGGCTTGTCGGTGGTGTAGCGCCAGGCGATGCCTTCCTTCTCGGTGGTCGGCACGATGACCTTGATGTCGGGCGGGGGCGGGAACTCGCCGCGGTTGGCCTTCGCCGCCGCCTCCAGGTCGAGCTTCACCAGCTCGCGGTCGTAGGTCATCAGGCCGTTGCACTCGGTCTCGACGTCGCTGGTCTGGGTGTAGATGCCAGCGCAGAGGCCCTTGTCGCGGAGCTGGTAGAGGCGCTGAAGGAGTTTCACATACTGCTTCGTGAGGTCCTCCTTGCTGGCCGCGCCGCGGTAGCCCCAGTGCTTCTGGGTCCAGGTGTGGCCGTCAATGCCCAGGCCGAGCCCGCCGAACTCGCCGAGGACGGCGGCCCGCTTCTCCTCGACGGGCGGCATGCCGGGGCCGGGGTAGGCGTGGACGTCGTGGATGTCGCCGCACTTCATATCGGTCCAGCCGCTGGCGTTGCTCACGAGGCGGGTGGGGTCGAGCTTCTTGATGAGGTCGCAGTAGCGCTCGGTGTCGTGCTGGCCCCAGCCCTCGTTGAAGGGCACCCACATGACGATGGAGGGGTGGTTGCGGCGGCACTCGATCATGCGGACGAGTTCGGTCTCGAAGTTCTTCTTCGCCTCCTCGAAGCGCTTGAAAGCCTCGGGGCCGGGCTTCGTGACCTTGCCCGCCTTGTCCTTGCGGTCCTGGGGCGGGCCTACGAACATGCTTGGCATGTCCTGCCACACCAGGAGGCCCAGCTTGTCGCACCAGTAGTACCAGCGGCTCGGCTCGTACTTGGTGTGCTTGCGGGCGCAGTTCATGCCGAGCTTCTTCGTCATTTCGATGTCGTAGCGCATCGCCTCGTCGCAGGGCGCGGTGTGGAGGCCGTCGGGCCAGAAGCCCTGG
Organism: Planctomycetota bacterium; assembly: GCA_016872855.1. Classification (GTDB taxonomy): domain Bacteria; phylum Planctomycetota; class PUPC01; order DSUN01; family DSUN01; genus DSUN01. The sequence continues at coordinate 4,196 of VGYV01000141.1, read as the reverse complement.
TCGAGCGGCCCGATGTGAAAGACAGGCTTGCCGTTGAGCATCATCCGCATGATGCCAGCCTCGTCCTTGCCCAGGGCGATCTTGCGCATGCCGAAGTAGCTCTCGACCACGTCGTCACCGAAGCTGACCGTTAGGCTGTAGAGGAAGGGGCTGTCGGGCGTCCATAGCTTCGGCTGCGGGATCTTCAGGGTAACCGCGCTCAACAGCGGGCCTTTGGCCCTCGCGATTTCGTTGTCGCCGTCTCGGACGACAAGCTCTGGCGGCACGGGTCTCCCCCCCGGAAGCAGGAAGAGCTTCGGCGTCACTTGCACGGAGGAGCCATCCACGTCCGGATCGATCCTCAGAGACTCGATGTACTGGCTCGGCACGGGCTCGAGCCAGACGGTTTGCCAGATGCCGGTAGTGGCGGTGTACATGATGCCGCTGGGGTTCCGCCGCTGCTTGCCGATGGGCTGGAAGCCGGCGTCCGTGGGGTCGAAGACGGCAAGGACGACTTCCTGCGCGCCATCGGCCTTCAGCGCGTCGGTGATGTCGAAGCTGAAGGGGTCGTAGCCGCCCTGATGTGTGCCCAGCTCCTTGCCGTTCAGCGTGACCGTCGTCTCCCAGTCAACCGCCTCGAAGTGCAGGAGGATGCGCTTGCCCTTCCACGCCGCGGGCACGTCGAACGTGCGGCGATACCAGAGCGTCTGCTTCTCATCCACCTTCTTCATCACGCCCGAGAGGGCGGATTCGATGGGGAACGGCACGAGAATCTTCCCCTCCCAATCCTTCGGCTGGGCATCGGCCTTCGCCGCGATGGCATAGTCCCAAAGGCCGTTGAGGTTCTGCCATTCCTTGCGTACCATTTGCGGGCGGGGGTATTCGGGCCAGGCCTTGTCGGGCGAGACGTCCTTCGCCCATCGCGTCACCAGCGGCCCCTTGGCCATCTGCCATTCGGCGGCGAAGCCCGATACGGCAAGCCCTAGCGCGGCGGACACCAACAGCGTCGTCCTCACGGGAAGGCTCCTTCCTGGGTCGCGGGTGGAGGGCGTGTTGCTCAAACCTGGCTCAGGGGATTAACCCCGTTCGGAGTCCCGCCTTTAGGCGGATTGTGGCCGGCCAAGACCGCCTGAAGGCGGGACTCCCAACGAGTTCACCTTTTGGGCAACATGCCCCGCAGAGGCGATTGCCCCTTTCCTCAGACGGCCCCATAGGATACACTATTTGCCTCTCGCAGCCAAGAGGAGCCTGGATGCGCAGCAGCCACGTTCCCGAGATCACGGTGAAGGTCGTGGTCCTCAGCGTGGTCCTCACGCTTGCGATGGCGGGGGCGAACGCCTATCTGGGCCTGCTGGCGGGGATGACGGTCTCGGCCTCCATCCCCGCCGCGGTGATCTCGATGGGGGTCCTGCGCTTCTTCCGGCGCGCGAGCATCCTCGAGAACAACATGGTGCAGACCGCCGCCTCGTCCGGCGAGGCGCTCGCCGCCGGCGCCGTCTTCACCCTCCCAGCCCTCGTCCTCCTCGGGGCGTGGAGCGGGTTCGACTACTGGCAGACCACCCTCGTGGCCACGCTCGGCGGAACGCTTGGCGTGCTCTTCACGATTCCGCTCCGCCGCGCGCTCATCATCGAGGCCAAGCTGGCCTTCCCCGAGGGCGTAGCGACGGCGAAGGTGCTCGAGGTCGGCGACCGCGGCGGGGCCGGCGTGAAGCTCATTGCCGCAGGCGGCGCGCTCGGCGCTATCGCCAAGCTCGGCGAGACGGGGCTGAAGCTCTGGACAGGCTCCGTCGCCGTAGCAGGCAGGGTGTCCGATTGCGTGTTCTGCCTGGGGCTGAGCCTGGCCCCGTCGCTTGCGGCCGTGGGGTTCATCGTCGGCATCAACATCGCGGCCCTGGTCTTCCTGGGCGGCGCCGCGAACTGGTTCGTCGAGATGCCGCTGTTCACGGCGCTCAACCCCATGCCGCCGGGGCGTGAGCCCGCGGCGTGGGCGCGCAGCGTCTGGGAGAGCCAGACCCGCTACATCGGCGTGGGGGCAATGATCGTGGGCGGCCTGTGGGCCGTCGTGCGGATGTGGCCGAGCCTCGTGCGCGGCATACGCTCGGGCCTCGCCGCCTATCGCCACACGCGCTAGGGGTCACATCTTCATTTGGCACATGGCGGCCATGTGCCAAATGAAGATGTGACCCCGCGCACGGACCGCGACGTGCCGATGCAATGGGTGGGCCTCGCGCTCGCCGTGTCCGTCATCCCGCTGTTCTTCCTCTTCCGCCACTTCACGGGCAGCAGCGCCATCGCGGCGTTCATGGCCGCGGTGATGCTGGTGGCCGGCTTCTTCTTCTCCGCCGTCGCCTCGTACATGGCGGGAGTCGTCGGCTCGTCAAACAACCCCATCTCCGGGGTCACGATTGCCACAGTGCTCACGACGGCCCTGCTCCTGCTGGCGCTGGGAACGGGGAGCGCGACGGGGCCGGCCGCGGCCATTCTCGTGGGAGCGGTCGTCTGCTGCGCCGCGTCAATGGGCGGCGACACCCTCCAGGACCTCAAGGCCGGCCAGCTCGTCGGCTCCACCCCCTGGAAACAACAGGTGGTCGAGGTGGGCAGCGTCCTGGTCTCGGCCGTCGTCATCGCGCCCATCCTGTCGCTACTCCTCGACGCCTACGGCATCGGCACGGCCACGCCGGCCCACCCCGAGCCCCTGGAGGCCCCGCAGGCCACGCTCATGGCCTCCGTCGCGCACGGCGTCTTCGCCGGTGGCCTGCCCTGGGACATGGTGGCGGGCGGCATGCTGGTCGCCGTGGGGGTGATTGCGCTCGACGAGGCCCTGCGGCTGCGCGGCAGCCGCTTCCGCACCCCCGTCCTCGCCGTCGCCGTGGGCATCTACCTGCCGCTCAAGCTCGGCGTCGCCATCCTCGCCGGCGGGCTCGTCGCCTGGGCGGCCGAGCGGGCGCGGCGCCGCCGTGGCCGCGCCGAGGACCCCGGCCAGCCCGGCGTGCTCTTCGCCGCCGGACTCATCACAGGCGAAGCACTCCTCGGCATCCTCCTCGCCATCCCCATCGTCCTCAACGCCGGCAAGAACCCCCTCGACCTGGAGAAAGGCCCGTTTGCCTGGCCCGGCCTCCTCTTGGTCCTTGTGGTCCTTTATGTCCTCTACCACATTGCCACCCGCTCCCCGCAAACGGAGGCGCCCAATGCGAATCGTTGACTGCCACGTCCACCTCACCGGCCCCACCGACGCCGCCGAAGCGCTCCAGCAAATGGACGCCCTGGGCGTCCAGCGCATCATGCTCATCTCCGAGACCGAGCGCGTCTCGCTCCAGAAGACCCGCGAGAACCTCCTCGCCGCCAAGAAGGTCTTCGACGGCGCGCCCGACCGCATCAGCGGCCTCGCCTGGGTGAACCCCGTCATCCCCGGCATGGCCGCCCTCGCCGAGGAGGCCCTCACCGAGATGGGCTTCACCGGCCTCAAGATCATCCCCGACCACTGGTACGCCTACGAGGAGCGCCTCGAGCCCTTCTGGGAGCGCATGCACGCCCTCAAAGCCTGCATCCTCTTCCACACCGGCATCCTCTACGGCTACGACGACGGCTCCCGCTTCTGCCGCCCACTCTGGCTCGAGAAGCTCCTCCACTACCCCAACATCCGCTTCGCCATGGCCCACATCTCCTGGCCCTGGTGCGAGGAGGCCCTGGCCGTCATGGGCCGCATGCGCGCCGCCGCGGGCTACGACAAGGCCCGCTGGCAGAGCTACATAGACACCACCCGCGGCACCCCCCCGCACATCCGCAAGGCCGCCCTCGCCAACGCCATCGAGTTCTGCGGCCCCGAGCGCATCATGTTCGGCACCGACGGCTGCCTCCCTGGCCGCCTCGCCGGCCAGAAGTGGCACATCGAGACCGACCTCGCCATCTTCGACGAGCTCGGCCTCACCGCGGCCCAGCAGGAGCGTCTCATGGCCGGCACCGCCGACGAACTCTTCCCGCCCAAGGGTTGACCCACTACGCGTAGAGCTCTCGGGGGTCACATCTTCATTTATCATTTATTCCACCAGGCAGCGCCCGAATAAATGAAGATGTGGCCCCTTCGGCTACGATGGTCCCGCAGCAACGGACCTATGCCGTTCACGAAGGCCAAGAGCCCTATGGCGCGACGCCCCCTTGATCGCCTCATCTCTTCAGTCTTCTCACGTTTCACGCAACGGCCTTAGGAAACGTCTTGC
>VGYV01000140.1 GCA_016872855.1 Planctomycetota bacterium | reverse complement strand
GCGCTGCCGGCAAGCCTCCGCGGCTACACGCCGGCGGCGATGCTGGTGCACCCGCGAGTGCGCCTGGTCGAGGGCTCGCTGCCCCGCGCGGGTCACAACGAGGCGATGGTCGGCGTGCTGGCGGCAGCGCGGATGGGACTGGCCGCCAACGACCTGAGGGTCGGCCGGACGTTCTACCTCGACGGGCGCGACTGCCGAGTGACGGGCATCTTTGAGGCCGCCGGCACGGTGATGGAGTCGGAAATCTGGATGCCGCTGAACGACCTGCTGGTGCTGGCCCGGCGCGACACGATCTCGACTGTCATCGTCGCGCTGGACAGCGCCACGTTTGATGACCTGGACCTGCTGGCCAAGCAGCGGCTGGACCTTGAGCTGGTGGCGATGCGCGAGCAGGACTACTATGCCGGCCTGTCGTCGTTCTACCGGCCCATCCAGGCGGTGGCGGTGATCACGGCGGGGCTGATCGCGCTGTGCGGGCTTTGCGGCGGGCTGAACGCCCTCTACGCGGCCTTCGTTACGCGCGTGCGTGAGCTGGCGTCGCTCCAGACGCTGGGCTTTTCGCGCCGGGCGATAGTGCTGAGTTTGGTCCAGGAATCTACTCTGGCGACGTGCGCCGGCGGACTGCTGGCGTGCATGGCCGGCGCGTGGCTGCTGGATGGGCTGGCGGTGCGGTTCTCCCTGGGGGCCTTCGGGCTGAAGATCGACTCAGCGGTCCTGGCGTTGGGACTGCTTTCGGGACTGCTCTTGGGCGTGGTCGGCGCTCTGCCCCCGGCTTGGCGATGCCTGCGGACGCCGATCGCCACCGCACTGAAGACCTCTTGAGGAAGGAACGATGAACATGGCGAAGAAGATGAAGAAGATCGTGTCTGTGGCTTCTATCGTGCTTGCGACGGGGCTGCTGGTGACGGCCGGGTGCAGAAGCTCCACGAGCGACGGACAGAACGCCCAGGCCGATTCCCTGCCGCAGGGGCTGTTCGTCTCGCAGCCGCCCGAGGGCGCGGTTGATCTGGATGACGCCCTCAAGCCCGGCGGCGACCAGGTCGTCGTGCGCGCCCGCGTCGCGGGGCGGCGCGACCCGTTCGTGGCAGGGCGGGCCGCCATGGTGGTGGCCGACCTGAAGTTCCCCACGTGCGACACGCGCCCGGGCGACACATGCCCGACACCCTGGGACTTCTGCTGCGAGGCGCCAGCTGGCATCGCCGAGCACACCGCACTGGTGCAGGTCGTCGGCAGCGACGGCAAGCCACTACAAACGCCGCTTCAAAGAGCTAACGGGCTGGCACCGATGAGTGTGGTGGTGGTGAAGGGCACGATCGTGCGCGGGCCTGACGGCAAGGGTGCCATCATCAACGCTGAGCAGATCCACGTCGGGCCGGGCGGCGCTGTCGCGGTGCCGGCGGCCAAGAGCGGCTGCTCCAGCGGCTGCGAACACTGATTCGAGACTCGCTTAGTACTACAGCGCCGCTTAGTCATGGTTCACCCGGTACACAGGACCTCAACTGAGCAATCTTGATTCCGAGATTGCGAAGGCGTTGTCGGGTGGTTTTCGTATGAGACTGTCGGGCTTGCTGGCTGTGGCGTTGGTAGTACGCGATCCGCTCGGCCGCCTCGCGGTACTTTCGGCGTCGGGCTGGGGCGGACAAGTCTTGGGCCTCGACCCAGACGCACGCCGCCTCGCGGACCTGCTCGACGGTGAGGTAGAGGCTCGCGGTCGTTTTTTTCTCTGAGGCGCTGATGCACACGGGCACAAAACAGGTGACTCAGTTGCGTGACGTACAGGTGGCGGTGGATCGCCTCCCAGGAACGCACCTCGAAGTGGTCCTGGCCCAGTTCGTTCTTGGCCTGCTCGAAGCACTGTTCGATCGGCCAGCGCGAAAAGGCCACCCGCACCAGATCTTCCAGAAGAACTCCGGGCGATCCGGCCGCAAGGTTCGAGAGGAAGTACTTGAGGATGTCCGGCTCCAGGACGTTCCGCGCCACGAGCAGGCCGTGCAGGGGGCCGGGGAGCCCGTCCGGACGCTTCGGATAAAACAGGGCGTGTTTGACCTCCCACACCATCGGTCCGTTCTCGCCGTCCTTGACGTGGAACTGCACCCACGGTTGCCCTTGAAAAAGCCGGGAATAGGTCACCAGATTGCGCACCTCGCAGGCCGCGAGGGCCTTGCGGGCCAACCGCGGAAATCGCGGCTTTCGCCCACGTTTTCGCGTTTGCGCGGATGTCGGACGCACGAGTATCTTCGGCTCGCGCATCCAGCCGGTGAGGGTCGCCGGGACCTCGCCGACGTAGTTTTGGCCCAGCCGTTCCAAGCCCTCCCGGAACTCTCCGTCGCGCCCGTACAACTCGTCGAAGGTCCACGCCTCCACCCGGATGCCATTGGCCAGCGCCCGCGACACCTGGTCCAGAGCGATCCGCGTCTTCTTGCGATACACGACCTCGTCCGGAATCCCTGCCGCGCGGCGGCGGTCCCAATCGTTGGCCCAGCTCTCGGGCAGGTACAGGTCGCTGTCCAGGAGACAGTGAAAGTCGCCGGCCACGTACCCCAGGTGGACGCCGACGACGCAGTGGTCGATCTTGCCGGTGTTGCCGCACCACTGCCGCTGAACGGCGGCGGTGTGCCGCCCCTTCTTCGGATACCCCGACTCGTCGATGGTGCCGATGGCGCGGGGATACAAGTGGTCGCGGACGACGATCCCCTGAATGCGGTCCCGAACACGCTCGTGGTCCCAGGCCATCGATTCCAGGAACCGCTGCAAGGTGCGCGGCGGCGTGCCGGCCGCCAGGGCGATCGGCTCGATGCTCTTGCGCAGCAGGCCCGAGATCTGCCCCGCGATGTAGGTGCGCAGGTGCCCGCGCGGCTCGCTCCGCACAAAGCAATCGTCGAACTCGGCCAGGAAACGCTTCAATTCCGCACCCGTGTGGGCAATCTGGTCGGCGTCCATGCCCTAAGTCCTCCAATGACAATCACTTGGAAGACTTCATCGGCACACGCCGCCTGACCGCTTGAGCTTATGTGGCGCTGTAGTGTTAGGAACAAGGTGGCTTTGAGCAAACGCAAGATGGAGAATGCGCCATGGCTTCGGGAATGACGCGCCGAGCCGCGATGGCTTCTGTGCTGGTCTTGAGCGTGGGCGTGACGGGTTGCCAGGTCGACCCTTCCGGGAGCCTGCGGCAGACCGTGGAATTGGTCTCAGCCCGGACGGGCGCGCCGCAGGACTGGCGACGCCGGCCGGCCGACGCATGGGACGGCCGCTCGCCGCTGACACGGGCACAGGCGGTGGAACATGCCCTGGCGGGCAATCCGCAGGTGCAGGCGGAGTTCGCCGAGATCGTCGCCGCCGAGGCCGAGCTTGTGCAGGCCGGGCTGCTGCCCAACCCGACGCTCAGCACGATGCTGGGCTTCGCCGGCGGCTCGCTGGATATGGTGACGGCCGGGGCGATGCAGTCGTTGTCGGCGCTGTGGCTTCGGCCGGCTCGCCGGGAGGCGGCGCAAGCCGATCTTCAGCGCACGGTGCTCTCGGTGGCCAACACGGCACTGAACGTGGCGGCCGAGGCCCAGCGCTCGCACCATCGCGTGGTGAACCGGCAGTACGTGCTGACACTGCTCGAGCAGCAGCAGGCGATCCTGCGGCGGTCGGTCGCCTCGGCGAGCGAACGACTGAAGGCGGGGATCGGCACGTCGTTGGACGTCAACCGCCTGACGGCCGAATCGCTCCAGAACGAGGTCAAGATCGCGGACATGCGGACGCAGTTGCGGCTGGAGAAGCTGCGGCTGCTGGAACTGATGGGGCTTGCCGACCTGGGTACCGACTGGCAGGCGGCCGGCGCAGCGCAGTGTCGTGACCCGCTGCCGCCGGAGAGCGATCTGGTGACGCTGGCCCTGGCGCAACGGTTGGATGTTCAGGCCGGTCGCTGGGCGGTTCGCGTGCGGCAGGGCAATCTGCGGCAAGCCCGGCTCGGCGCACTGCCGGAACTGTCGGCCGGCGGCAACTGGGAGCGCGAGGGCAAGGGTTCAGCGGCGATGGACAAACTCGGCCCGGCCGTCACGGTGACGGTGCCGATCTTCGACCAGAACCAGGCGCGCGCGGCTTCGGCACGGGCGGGGATCGACCGGGCCGTAGCGAGGCTGCGGCTCGTCGAACAGCAAGCAGTGCGAGAGGTGCGCCAGGCACTCCAGGAGGCCCATACGGCCGAGCAGCAGCGGCAAGTATACGCGAAAGAGTTGGTGCCCTTGGCGGAGCGCAATCTCCGAGACACGGGCGTGACGTTTGACGCCGGGCAGGTCGACGTGCTGGACGTGCTGGAATCGCAGCGGTCTCTGCTGGCGGCGCAGGTGGCCGAAGCGGAGCTTGCCATGGAGGCCGAGTTGGCGCGGATCGGCCTCTGGCGTGCCTGCGGGGGCCTGCTGCCGCAGACGCAGGCCGCGCCGACTAAGCAGCCTGCGACGGGGATGCATCCCGCCCAGGCCGCTCCGTGAATATCGAATATCGCCGAATTCGCGCCTTCTGGCCGTGCAGGTCAGATGGCTACGAAGCTATGGAGATGGCGGCTGCTGATGGACGGCTGATCGTGCGTTCGACCGAGCTGGCGTAGAACTGCTGCTGGGCCTTTTCGATCCGGCCGACAAAGGAAGGTGAGTTCACGGTATGGAACCAGAGTTGCAGTCGAAGTGGTACATTCTGACCGCGGCTGCCACCGCCATCAGCCTTGGAACAGATCCGCAAGTGGGCTTGGACGATGCCGAGGCGGCGCGTCGGCTCGGACACCATGGCCCCAATCAGCTGGTCGAGAGGCAGCGCAGGACGCTGCTTCGGATGCTCCTGGACCAGTTCACGGACTTCATGATCCTTGTCCTGCTGGCGGCGGCCGTGGTCGCAGGCGTGATCGGGGAGCCTTCCGACACAATCGCCATCGTGGTGATCGTCATCCTGAACGCCGCTCTTGGGTTCAGCCAGGAGTACCGCGCTGAAAAGGCCATGGCCGCCCTCAAGAGGCTCGCGGCCGCCTCGGCGACGGTCATCCGGGCCGGAGCTGCCCGAACGATTCCTTCGTCAGAGGTTGTGCCCGGCGATCTGATCGTCCTGGAAGCCGGAGCCGGCATACCCGCCGACGCGAGGCTCGTGGAGGTGGCGCGGTTCAGAGCGGATGAGGCATCGCTCACGGGCGAGTCGAACCCGGTGGAAAAGCAGACGGAGGCCCTCCACGACCCCGGCTTGTCCATCGGCGACCGGACCAACATGGTCTACAAGGGCACGTTCGCCACCTACGGTCGTGCCATGGGCGTGGTCACGGCAACGGGCATGCAGACCCAGTTGGGGCGGATCGCGACCATGCTTCAGGAAGAAGAGGAGGTCAAGACACCCCTCCAGAGGCGCCTGATGGCCTTCGGCAAGAAGCTTGCCATCGCCGTGCTGGCGATCTGCGCGATTGTGTTCATCGTGGGTCTCCTTCGTGGCGAGGGGCCGCTGCTGATGTTGCTTACGGCGATCTCTCTGGCCGTCGCGGCCATCCCGGAGGCCCTGCCTGCCGTCGTGACAATATCGCTGGCCCTTGGTGCCAGGAAGATGGTTAAGAAGAACGCGCTGATCCGCAAGCTGCCCGCCGTGGAGACCCTCGGGTCGGTGACGTACATCTGCTCAGATAAGACTGGCACACTGACGCAGAATAGGATGACCGTGGAGAAAGTCTGGTGTGACGGCCAGGTGCTCCAGACGTCGGAGCTTGCAGGCCAGCCCGGCGATGATGCCCCGCAGTCCTTGCTGCTCGCGGCGATGGCATTGTCCAACGATGCCCGCGCCGGTGCCGAGGGCATGCTCGGCGACCCGACCGAAGTGGCCTTCCTGGTCGCCGCAAAGGATGGCGGCTTCGATAAGAAGGCCTTGGAGGGCAGCTTCCCGCGGGTCGCGGAGATTCCCTTTGACTCCGACCGGAAACTGATGACGACGTTCCACCGGTGGAAGGAGGGCCAGTTCGTCTCTTTCACCAAAGGGGCTGTCGAGCGTGTTCTGGAACGATCCTCGCGTGTCAGGTCCTCCGGTGGGGAGACGGCGCTGGACGCGTCGGAAGTCATTCGGGTCACAGATCGGATTGCGGCAGACGGGCTGCGAACCATTGGATTCGGGGTAAGGTTCTGGGCTGAGGTCCCTCAGGACCTGCCATCCGAGCATGTAGAGACGGACCTTACGATGCTGGGCGCGGCCGGGCTGATGGACCCGCCGCGCCAGGAGGCCACCGACGCCGTGGCCATGTGCAGAACGGCTGGAATCAGGCCGGTGATGATTACCGGCGACCATCCCCTGACAGCGATCGCCATTGCCAAGCGGATCGGCATCCTCAGGGCCAACCATGCCGAAGACGCAGTCACGGTCGGCAAGGACCTTGAGACGCTGCCCATCGAGGAGTTCGAGCAGCGGGTGGAGCACATCCGAGTGTACGCGCGGGTGGCACCGGAACAGAAGCTGAAGATCGTCAAGGCGCTGCAGGATCGAGGCCAGTTTGTCGCGATGACGGGCGATGGGGTCAACGACGCCCCTGCGCTCAAGCGCGCGGACATCGGTGTCGCCATGGGCGTCACCGGTACGGACGTCTCCAAGGAAGCCGCCCACATGATCCTGCTGGATGATGACTTCGCCACCATCGTGAAGGCGGTGAAGGAAGGCAGGCGGATTTTCGACAACATCCGCAAGTTCATCAAGTACACCATGACAAGCAACTCCGGCGAGATATGGGCCATCTTCCTCGCTCCGTTCTTCGGGCTCCCGATCCCGCTGCTGCCAATCCACATTCTCTGGATCAACCTGGTTACCGATGGCTTGCCGGGTCTTGCCCTGGCCGCCGAGCCTGCGGAACGAGGCCTCATGAACCGGCCGCCGCGGCATCCGAAGGAAAGCATCTTCTCACAAGGCTTGGGGCTGCACATCATCTGGGTCGGCTTGCTGATGGGGGCAATGTCCATTATCACGCAGGCATGGTCCCTCACAACTGGTCACGCGCATTGGCAGACCATGGTCTTCACGGTGCTGTGCCTGAGCCAGATGGGGCACGTGCTAGCAATCCGGTCCGACAGTGACTCGATCTTCCGGCAGGGGCTCTTCTCCAACAAACCTCTACTGGGAGCGTTCGCCCTTACGTTTGGGCTCCAGATGGCCACGATCTACTTGCCGCCGCTGAATTCCATATTCAGGACCGAGCCACTGACCATCGCTGAACTTCTCTTCACGCTGGCCATGTCCAGCGTTGTCTTTATCGCAGTGGAAATCGAGAAGTTTCTCAAGAGACGGAAGGATGCGAAAGGCAGCAGTTAAGCTTGCAGAATCCAGAGAGTACCTGGTCATCCGTGGCCTCAGGAGGCGGCGGAAGGCCAAGTATGAACGCGCGACTGCCGCACCAAGGGAATAGGCATGGATTGGTGGTATGTCATCGGAATAGCCTTCGGCCTAGCGATGGACGCCTTTGCAGTGGCCATCGCGGCCGGTCTTGCGATACGCAAGATCAATGCACGGCACATCTTCCGGCTGGCGTTTCATTTCGGCCTGTTCCAGTTCGTGATGCCGGTGCTCGGGTGGTTGGCCGGCCAGACTCTGCACCAGTGGATATCCGCCTTCGATCACTGGATCGCGTTCGTTCTGCTGGGCTTCATTGGCGGCAAGATGATCTGGGAGTCCTTCGGTAGCGAGGAGCACCGGGGGGATAAAGGCGATCCGACGCGCGGCTGGCTGCTGCTGACCTTGTCCATAGCCACCAGCATCGACGCCCTGGCCGTAGGCCTGAGCCTGGCCTTCCTGCGGGTATCCATCTGGGGGCCCAGCGTCGTGATCGGCATCGTCGCAGCCGGCATGACCGCCTTGGGCATGACCTTCGGCAGCCGGTTGGGCGCCCGGTTCGGCAAGTGGGCCGAGCGTGCCGGCGGCTTGGTGCTGGCGGGCATCGGCGTTAGGATACTCGTTTCGCACTTGTGCTCGGCGTAGGGAAGGACGACTACGAACAAAATGGCGCACAAGCCGTAGAGAGTAAGACAAGGTGTCACTGCGACCATTCATCATGGCCCTGATTCTTGCGTCCTGCGGGCTGCATGGCGGGCCGGCCTCTGCTGCGCCGTCTGGCGGCCATGACGACGAGTGCCTCGGACACTGCCAAGAAGTCTGCAGCGCCACCTCTGCCCGCAGATCCCCAGCCACCACGGATATCCCTACAAGCGCAAGAAGTCCTGGCTGGGTGAGTTGTTTGACTGAGCCGCACCAGAGGCGGCCAGAGCGTCGCCGGGGCTCATCGGCCGTCTGTAGTCGAAGTGCCTGGCGTGGAACAAGGAGTACAACCATGGAAGTGACGATTCATCACGGGAAGACCCCGCTCTCGATAACCGACGAAGCCCAGGTCCGTCAGAGGGTCCATTCGGCGTTCGATCGCCTCAACTCTCACATTCGCTCCGTCGAGGTCCGTCTTGCTGATCTCAACGGCCCCCGAGGCGGCATCGACAAACGCTGCACGATGGAAGCCATCCTGCCTCGGCATGGAACGCTCGTCGTCGAGGCCAGACACGCTGACGCCGTTGCAGCCGCTACTGAGGCCGCCAAACGCCTGTCCCGCCGCGTGGCGGATGCGTCCGAACGGTCCCGCGATCTTCGCCGAAGAGCTGCTGTCCAGACCATAGAGACAACCACAGCCGGCGGCAACGGAGGTACTCAATGAGCGCCCTATGGAATGGCTCCAAGACGGCGATCCTGATGGGCGGGCTCATGGGCCTGGCCCTGGGGATCGGCTACTTGATCGGCGGTCCTGGCGCGATGGCGATCGCCCTGGTCCTGGGCGGAGCGATCAACCTCATCGCGTTCTTCTTCAGCGACAGGATCGCCCTGGCGACGATGCGGGCCCATGCGGTGACCGAAAGCGATGATCCGGTTCTGTGGCGACAGGTCGCTTCGCTGTCCCGTCGCGCCAATCTACCGATGCCGCGGGTGTACGTTTCGCCGACGCCGGCACCGAACGCCTTCGCTACCGGTCGTGGCCCACGCCACAGCGCCGTCTGCGTGACAGCGGGGCTGCGGCAGCTGCTCAACGAGCAGGAGCTGGCCGGCGTGATTGCCCATGAACTGGCCCACATCAAGCACCGCGACATCCTGATCAGCACGATCGCCGCCATAATCGCCGGGGCCATCAGCTATCTGGCGTACATGGCCATGTGGTTCGGCGGCGGGCGAGACGATGAGGATAGCCCCAGCCCCCTGGTCGGCTTGCTTCTGATGATCTTCGCGCCGCTGGCGGCCATGCTCATCCAGATGGCCATCAGCCGTTCCCGCGAATACGAGGCCGACCGCTTCGGGGCCGAGCTGGCCGGCAGCCCACGCGGCCTCGCCCGCGCACTGGAGAAGTTGGAGCACGGCGCCAGCCAAATCCCTCTGCCTGTCATGGACGCCCAGAGGAACATGTTCATTGTTGAGCCGCTGACCGGCATGAAGGTGGCCCGACTCTTCATGACGCACCCGCCGGTCGAGGATCGAGTCCGTCGCCTGATGGCCATGGGACGGAGCGACGCGGGCGTACAAGCGTAACTTGCGCCGCAACACGAGATAAGCAAGGAAGTGCATTCTGATCGCAACAAGCGCAACAACTTGGGAGCCAACGGCACGGAAGTCGTTCCAGCACGCTCTGTGCGTGTATCCATACCGGAGGGAACTCAATCATGCGGGCTTCTTCCCGCCGCTTGGGCTTGAGTTCATCGCCGCAGTGGTGCGGCGCCATGCCCAATCACTGGACATGATCGATCTGCGCAAGGAACGCGGCAGAACACGGGATTTCCTGCGGCCGGAGACCGACCTGGTCTGCTTCTCCGTGAACTGGGACCGTGATCGAGAGTTCCTGGCGGAGGAGATTCTGTCCGTCCCGCCGGGGATCTTGGTCATCATCGGCGGCCGCTTCGCCACCGAAAGCCCGGACTGGTGGCTGGCTCAGTTCCCGAGCGTCAAGGCAGTCGTTCGCGGCGATGGGGAGGAGGCCATGGACGAGATCTGCCGGAGCGTTCCCTGGGATCAGATCGCCGGCCTGAGCTATCGCGAGCAAGACCAGATCAAGCACAACTCCAACCGCAAGCTCGGCCCGGTGCGGGATGACGTCTACCCCGACCGCTCATTGCGTCGGAGCGACTACTACGTCGAACTCGCCCGCACCAATGTCGGCATCAAAATCGACGCCGTTGCGACGTCGCGAGGATGTCCCTTCAACTGCACCTTCTGCTCGTTCAGCCGCAACCCATGGGGCGAGAAGCGCCGCTGGACTTCACGCTCGCCAGAGTCCGTCGTAGAGGAGTTGGCTCAGATCAAGGCTCGGCTGGTCGGCTTCACCGACGACCTGTTCACCCACGACATGGACCGCGTCGAACGAATCTGCGACCTGATCATCGCCCGTGGGATTCGAAAGCGGTACTTCGTCAACGCTCGCCTGGAGATCGCTAGGCGGCCGGACATCCTGGCGAAGATGGAACGGGCGGGCTTCGCGATGCTGCTGCTGGGCATCGAGTCGGCCCATGACAAGACGCTCAGCTCGATGCGCAAGGGCCACGATGTGGCGGCCATCCGTGAGCACTGCGAGGTGCTCCGCCGCAGCCGGATGATCCTCCATGGGTACTTCATTCTCGGATGTATCGGCGAGAGCGCCGACGACATGCTGCGGATCGCGCCGTTCGCGCACGAGCTCGGCCTTGATACCATTGCCCTGTCCACCTTGCGGAGCAGCCCGCACTCCGGTCTGGACGCGTTAGTGGCCGCCAGCCCGGGCTATCACATCTCGCCAAGCGGCAAGATCTACTCCGACCATTGCTCCAACGAGGACTTGCGGAGGCTGCGTCGACGAATCCACAGGGACTTCTACACCCCGGCCCAGCTTGTGCGTGTCGCCAAGAAGGGAATCCAGAATGGCGCGATGGGCTTCCTGCCGCACATGCTTCCCCGACTGCCGCTCATCACAGTTGCCGCTATAAAGCACGCGTGGCACAGGTTCAGGCGCAGGGCCAGGAAGGTGCCTGGTCCAAAGAGCGTGAAGCTGCCCTGCGGCACAGCGAACGTCACCGCACGGGGAGCTGACCCGCTGCTGACCATGAAAGAGGGCGACGGCCATCAGGAAAGGACGAGGTCATGGCAGAGCGAATAGAACCCTCTGACCTGCTCCGTGCGGGCATGCGCGCCGCGGACCTGCGCATGAAGGTGATCGCCAACAATGTCGCCAACATCAACACGCCAGGCTACCAACGCAAGGAAGTCGTCTTTGAGGAGCTACTGGCCGAGGCGATGCGCACCGGTGATGCTGATGAGGTCAAGGCCGTCCAGCCTCAGATCGTCACCCCATCCTCGCCGCCCGCTCAGGTCAGCGGCGTGGACTTGGAAACTGAGATGGGGGCACTTATCGACAATAGCGCGAAGTTCAGGGTATACGCGGCCCTGGTCAAGAAGCTCGGCAGCCACAAAGATATGGCGATCAATGACACTTTCTGAGCGAGAGCGATCCGGCCTGAGGGCTCAGGAGAGGCCTGAGATGAAGGCAGAGCCGCCCGGCGCAACACCGGCCCCGGCAGCCGTCGGCCGTCTGCGGTCGCCAGGTGCCTCCATAGTCATTGCCCTGGTCCTGACTGCCGTCGGGGCAATGTGTTTTGTGGTGATCGCCGAGAACGTCGTGGATCGACACACCCAGCGTTTTGACGAGGCCGTGCTCCAAGGCCTCCGCCGGGTAGACAATCCGGCCGTCCCAATTGGCCCGTCATGGATAGCGAAGGCCGCGCGAGACATCAGCGCCCTGGGTAGTCTCTCGGTGCTGTCGCTGGTGACGGCCGGCGCCGCAGGGCTCCTCGCCGTGGCCCGGAAACACGCGGCCATGTGGTTCCTGATCGTGGCCGTTACGGGAGGCGTCTTGCTCAGCGGCGTCCTCAAGCAGAGCTTTGATCGTCCTCGACCGTCCCTGGTTCCGCACCTGGACACGGTCGCGTCGCCGAGCTTTCCAAGCGGGCATTCCATGCTGGCGGCGATCGTATACCTGACCACTGCCGTCCTGGCCGCCCGGGCAGCCGCCTCGCGCCAAACCAGGATCTACATGTTGCTGACCGGGGTGGCTATCACCGCCTTGGTGGGGACAAGCCGGGTAGTCCTGGGAGTGCACTATCCCACGGATGTCTTGGCCGGGTGGGTGGGCGGAGCCGTCTGGGCTCTCTCTTGCTGGCTGGTGGCAAGACGTCTGAACGGCCCACCGTGGAGGGCATCTTGATCGAATGGCTCAATGGCAGCGTCTGGTGGCGGATCGCGGCTTCAGCCGGGATGTTCATCTGCGGCATTTGCGCTGGCCATCCTCATGCCCGCAGACCACTTCACGCGACCACGCACAGCCCCCAATCACGTTCGGCAGCATCCCGTGTTGCGCATCGTGTTGCGTGTGACCAAGAACGTCGCCGGCGTCATCCTGCTTGCAGCGGGGCTCGTGATGGCCATCCCAATGGTACCAGGGCCCGGCGTGTTGTTCATCCTCCTGGGCCTGTCGTTGACGGACATCCCGGGCAAACGTGCCTTGGGACGATACATAGTCAGCAGGCCATTGGTACTGCGGCCGATCAACACCCTCAGGGCCAGATGGAACCGGCCTCCTTTGCAGCTTCCACGTGACCTTCCCCCCAAAAACTGCACCAAGTTGAGTGAGAGTTCTAGCCGACAGAAAGGTCGGAAAGGAGCTCTCGGATGAAGAAGCACAGCGGGCAGCAGATCGTGGCGAAGTTGCGTGAGGCGGACGTGGCCATAGGCCAGGGGCTGACGGTGCCGGAGGTCTGTAAGAAGCTGGGCGTGAGCGAGCAGACGTATTACCGGTGGCGTCAGAAGTACGGGGGGATGAGTCCGGCGGCGATCCAGGAACTCAAGACCCTGCAGAAAGAGAACGCACGGCTGAAGAGGCTGGTAGCGGACCAGGCGCTGGACAACGCGATCTTGAGGGAAGCGGCGGCGTACCGGGGAAACTGACGACGCCGGCCGCGCGACGAAAGGTTGTCGAGCATGTGCGCGGCCGGCTGAGGTGCTCCGAGCGACGGGTCTGCCGAATCCTGGGCCTGGCGCGATCGACGTGGATATATCGCGTGCGGCCTGACGCCGAGGGGGAGGCCCTGGTGGAACGGATGAAGACGTTGGCGGCGAAGCGGCCGCGGTTCGGCCAGGATCGGATCACGGTCTTGCTGCGGAAAGACCTGGTGGTCAACCACAAGCGGGTCGCGCGGCTGTGGCGGCGGGAAGGTCTCCAGGTGCCGCTAAAACGACGAAAAAAGCGGTATTCAGGAGTAAAAGACAACAGCAGCGAGCAGATTCCGGCCCTGTACAAGGACCACATCTGGTCGTATGACTTTGTGTCGGACAAGACGGAAGACGGGCGGAAGTTGAAGTTCCTGGCCATCGTGGACGAGTTCACGCGGGAGTGCCTGACGCTGGAGGTGGAGCGCCGGATGACGGCCCGGCAGGTGCGGGAGATTCTGGAATACCTGTTCTTGGTCCGCGGCAAGCCGAAGTATCTGCGGAGCGACAACGGGCCAGAGTTCGTGGCCCGTGCGCTGCGGCGGTGGCTGGAAGGGTCGGGCGTGGGGCCGCTCTTCATCGAGCCGGGGCGTCCGTGGCAGAACGCCTACGTGGAGTCGTTCAACGGGAAGTTGCGTGACGAACTGCTGAATCTGGAACTGTTCCTGAGCCTCGAAGAAGCGAAATATGTGGCGGATCGGTGGCGTCTGGATTACAATCATCATCGGCCGCACAGCAGTTTGAACTGGATGACGCCGGCGGCGTTTGCGGCGTCGTGCCCGGCGGCGGTCGCCGGGCAAGGGTGTGCTGCTCGGGGCTCGGCTGCGCCTCGCCCCTCGCCGCACACCCCGAACGCTACGGAAACTCTCACTCCCTCTGGTACATAAAATGGGGGAGGGTCAGTCCGGCGGTCGGACGGATTGGTATCTTGGCCGAACTGGGCTCGCGCCCAATTCATGCTGAACCCGTACGGAACGATGACTGAGTCACCCGATCGGGCAGTCCGTTGCGTGGCCAACGTGATCGCCATCGCCGTTGCGATGGGGATTGGGGGCTTCGCGCTCGTGGGAGCTGTTCGGCTGGTCGCGTACTGGAGGGAGCCGCGTGTCGATCTACACGGGCCTCCCATCGCCACGTCAAGTGTGACCGAAAGCGGGAAGGAGTTGCGTTTCGCCGTGGCCAGTATGGTCAGTGCTGAGACCGCCTTCTCGACGTACCGCCGCTTGGTGCAGAAGGTCTGCCGGGCGGTCGGGCGGGACGACGTCTTCGTCCTTAGGCCATCCTACGCCGATGTCCGAAGCGCCCTGGAGCGAGGAGAGATCGACGTGGCGATTGTCTGCACGGGAACTTACCTCCACTCGCTTGCCTCGGGACGACTGAAACTCCTGGTGCAGCCGGCGTTCGAAGAGGGCCTGGAGTATCGTTGCCTGGTCATTGTGCCGGCTCGCAGCGAAGTGCGATCGTTGGAGGACCTGCGCGGCAAGACGTTCGCGTTTACAGATCGCGAATCACACACCGGCCATGTGGTTGCATGCGTGAGTCTGAAAGACAAAGGCCTGGGACCGCGGACGTTCTTCTCAAGGGCGATCTTCACCGGAAGCCACGACCGATCGGTTCAGGCGGTGGCGGCTTCGGTGGTCGATGCCGCCGCGGTTGACAGCCTGGTGCTGGAATCCATGCAGCGGGAGGATCCGCGGCTGCGGGAGCGGGTGCGAGTCATCTGGTCCAGCGAGCCGTTCGGACCGCCGCCAGTGGTGGTTCCGACCGGCATCGACCCGCAACTTGAGGAATCGCTACGCCAGGCGTTCCTGTCGCTGCATGAAGAACCGGGGGGCCGCGACATGCTGGCGAACTTGGGCATTCAGCGGTTCGTTCTGCCCAAGGTGGAACTGTACGAAGGCGCCACCATCATGTTCCGACGCTTCAAGGCGGAGGAGGCCGACACATGGCCGTGAACCGCTGGTCGCTGGATCGCCTCTTGGTTTGGGTGGGCACAACATCTTTGCTGACGACGTTCGTGCCAGGCGCACTGCTCGTGACCCATACGGTCACGTCCTCGGCAGAGGAATCGCTCGAGCAGAGTGGGCGCACACTCGGGCAGACCCTCGCGGCGCAGGCGGTTGAGCCGATGCTTCTGAACGATCACCTGTCCTTGGCGAACCTGCTGGACAAGGCCAGCCGCCAGAAGGACGTGCAGTACGTGTGCCTGGAAGGCCACAGCGGGCAGGTGGTTGCCTGCACCCATGCGGCGGGCTGTCCGCAAGATCTGGTGGACCTCTGGCGAACCGAGGGCGACACTGTTCGTCACTTCCGCGCCGGCCGAGACCGGCTGATGGACGTCGCGGTGCCGCTGCTGGAGGGGCAATTGGGGCGAATCCACGTGGGGATGTCACGGACGCGGGCCATCGAGGCCTGCAATCGCCTGCTGTGGATCATGGGGCTGGCCCTGACCGTGGCGATTCTTCTCCTTCTGGGGGGAGT